>JAJYUO010000143.1 GCA_021792485.1 Thermoplasmata archaeon | reverse complement strand
GTAGGTTATCTCTTGTGTCGTTACTCCCCCGACGGTCCGGGCTCCGCGGATCCCGTGGCCACGGGCTGCGCGCCGGCTCCGCTCTCCCAGGACCCCCACCGGGACTCTCGCGCCGAGGGAGCGGAGCCCGCGGCTCCCGAGGGCCTTGCGCAGCGCCGAGAACGCCGACGGGCTCGTCACGATCCACGCATCGGAGCGGGCGAGGGCCTCCCGCTCCCGCAGGGTCAATCGCGTCCGGGGCCGGACCGCATACGCGACCAGGTCCAAGACCCGGTCGCCGCGCCGGCGGAGGGTCCGGGCCACACTCGGGCCGGCGCGGTCGCTGCGCGGATAGACGACCGTCCGGGGCCGAGCTCGGCGCAGGGCATCGACGATCGACGCCGACCCGGGTTCGGGCGCTTGACGGGGTCGAGAAACGCCGGCGACCCGAAGTTCCCGGGCCGTCGACGGCCCTGCGGCCCAGACCTCAAGACGGGGTCCCTGGGCACGGAGGAGTCGCGAAAGCGGCCGGACGAACGCCGTCACGGCGCCGGAGCTCGTGACGATCAGCGTGTCGAACGGCCCGAATTCCTTCACCGCGCCCCGGAGGACGGCCGCCGGGCGGGGCACGAGGTCGAGGACCGGAATCCGCACGAGCCGCACGCGGTGCGCTCGGAGCGCTTCCTCCAGTCCGGGGAGAGTCTCGGGAGCGCTCACCAGCACGAGCGTCGGGCGACGGGCCGACATGGGGCTAGCGGTACGCGGCGAGGAGCTCGGGGGCGCCGGCCCGGATCATCCGGGCCGCGAGCCGACGCGCCACGGCGCGCGGCGATCGAACGCTGCCCGTCGCTTCGGCTGCGACCGTGCGCTTCCCATCCGGGGAAACGACCTCGGCGCGTAGGGATAGCCTCCGATCCCGCACCCGCCCGAGCGAGCCCAGCGGGGCGTTGCAGCTCGCCTTCAGCATCTCCGCGAGCGCCCGCTCCGCCTCCACGGCGGCGCGCGTGGCCGGATCGTCGATCGCCCGGAGGATTTTCCACAGGGGTCGATCTCCCTTTCGGGCCTGCACCGCGAGAGCGCCCTGTCCCGGCGGCGGAAGAAAGCGACGAACGGAAAGCCGGGCCGAGACTCGCGCCTCCTCGTGCAGGCGCATAAGCCCGGCGCGCGCGAGGATCACGGCGTCGACTCCTCGGGAGCCTACGCGCCCCAGGCGGGTGCCGACGTTGCCGCGGAGCTCGACGATCCGCAGGTCCGGTCTCCAGCGCAGCAATTGGGCGCGCCGACGCGCGCTGCTCGATCCCACGCGCGCCCCCCGAGGAAGGGGCCAGGCCCGCGCCACGAGGCAATCCCGCGGATCCGCCCGACGCGGGTAGGCGGCAATCCCGAGCCCCGGGCCGTCCCGAGCGGGGAGATCCTTGGTCGAGTGAACCGCGAGGTCGATCCGCCGGTCCCGGAGCGCGCGCTCGATCGTACCCGTGAAGTCCGAGGAGGAAGCCCGTCCGGCGCGCCGGTCGCCGGCCGTGACCATCGGGACGATCTCGAAGGAGAGTCCGCGATGGGCGCTCCTCAAGCGGCGCACGACCAGGTCGGTCTGCGCGCGGGCCAGCGGGCTCGACCGGGTACCGACCCGGTACGACCCGCTCACGGTCCGCCGGAGGGGCCCAGGATCCGGGCCGCCATCGCAAGCCAACGCTCGCGTTCCGGTCCGGGGGGCAGGCGCCGAAGCTCGTCGAGCGGGGCCCGCAGCATCTGCCGGACCAGTCGCTGCGAGAAATGGTCGATCGCCTCCCGCTGCGCGGCGGTCAATCGACCGAAGTACGGCTGCGCGCGCCGCAATTCATCGCGGCGGACGGAGTCGATCGCGCGCATCAGGGCGTCGATGTCCGTCGAGGCGAGCTCTCGGGCGAGCTGCTCCGACCTCTCGCGGGCCCGCTCCTTAACGACGCGGTCGAGGGCAGCGGAATCGGCCGGCGGGCGGTGACGCAGGTGCAGCTCGGCGAGGTCGACCAGCCGCGTTCCCGGAAGCTCGGCGACACGTGGATCGATGTTCCGCGGCACCCCGAGGTCCACGAGTACGATCCCTCGGCCGCGCCCGACCAGGTCGATCGGCCGCAGGATCCGCTCCCCGGCCTTCGCGGCCGCGACGAGCCCGTCGCACAGCGGCAGCTCCGCGTCGATCGCGCCGATCGGCACCGCCCGGGCGCCGCTCGATCGGAGGAAGTCCTCCGACGGCGGCGTGCGGCGGTAGAGGATCGTAGTGCGCGCGTAGGGGCCGAGCGCCTCGACGACCTGGGAGCCGACCGTTCCCGATCCCACGACGAGGACGCGCGGGAACGGGCGGGCGATCTCTTCCAGGAGCGTCGTCGCGGCGATCGAGGCGATCGATCGGCGGCAGGGAACGGGTCCCTCGAACCGCTCGGTGGAATCGATCGCCGAACGGAACAGATCGGCGAGCACGCTGCGGGGGTGACGGGTATGGATCCGGCTCCCCGCCGCGCGGATCTGTTCGCGGACCTCGCGCTCGCCCCAGGCCAGCGACTCGAGCCCCGCGGCGACCCGGTAGAGGTGATGCACGGCCTCCGGCCCGGTCCACGTCCTCCAGGCGTCGGCCCGGCCCGGAAGGGAAGCGCGGAACGGCGCGACGGGCGCGGCGTGCAGCGCGACGCACTCTACGCGGTGGCACGTCCGGACGAGCGCGAGCTCCTTGAGCTCGGGGTGATCGTTCCACAGGGCCGTAAGACGGTCGGGGTTCGCCTCCTTCGTGACCGCCTCGAGCTCATCAAGAGAGGCCGTCGAAAGGCTGAACTCGAGGATCGAGAGCGAGAGGCTCTCCGGCGCGCGGTCCCACGCCGACTCGGGCAAGGTCGGCCGAGCAACGGAATCCACAGAGAGGGCCACGGTGCCGGCGAACTCCTCGCCGGTGGAGGGAGCGTTCCCGCCTTTATTCGGAGATGTACGAACCACGGTCTATGCCTCTCCGCGGATCCCGCCGGTACGGGTGCGTCGGGGGCCGACGGGCGGGACCGAGCATGACCTCCCCGGAATGAGGTTCCGCCCGAAGCGGTTCCGCCGCACGCCCTTGATACAGCGACGCACGGAGGATCGCGTCCGTGGGCCGATGTCGCTGCCCGCGTCACGAAGGTCTTAAGTCCCAGGCTCCCTCGTTTCCGTCGGAGTTTGCATGTTCGCGATCGAGGTCAAGCCGGCGGCCGCTCAGCAGGTCAAGCAGTTGATGGCCGGGCAGAAGCCCGGCATCGGGGTTCGGGTCTACGCGCAGCCCGGCGGCGGAAGCTGCGGCAGTGGCTGCGGATGCGGCGCAGGTCCGGCAGCGGCCTCGTTCGGTATGGCGTTCGCCAAGCCCCGTCCCGACGACGAGGTCGTGACCGTGGAGGGCCTCCAGCTCATCGTCGATCCCTCGAGCGTGCCGTTTGTCAACGGGGCGGTCATCGACTACGTGGAGGACATCCACGAGTCGGGGTTCAAGATCACCAACCCCACGCTCCCGGTCCCCGATGCGGCGGGAATGGCGGGTGGTTGTACGTCCTGCGGATCGAACTCGGCGAACGGCGGCGGCTGCGGTTGTGGGTAAG
>JAJYUO010000142.1 GCA_021792485.1 Thermoplasmata archaeon | reverse complement strand
CTGCGTGTCGCCGCTCGTCGAAAGAACCTCGAAGACCCCTTCGCCGAAATCCATGATCGTCACATCGAGGGTCCCGCCGCCCAGGTCGAACACGAGGATCTTCTGCGTCTTACCGGCTTTGTCGAGCCCGTAGGCGAGGCTCGCGGCCGTCGGTTCGTTGATGATGCGGACAACGTCGAGCCCGGCGATCTTGCCGGCGTCCTTGGTCGCCTGTCGCTGGTTATCGTTGAAGTAGGCCGGGCATGTGATGACGGCCTTCTCGACCTTGTCGCCCAGGAACGCCTCGGCGTCCCGCTTGATCTTCTGGAGAAGGAAGGCCGACAGCTGTTGAGGGGTGTACTCCTTGCCTTGGAGACGGTACTTGAAGTCCGTCCCCATCTTGCGCTTGAAGCCAGTGACGGTGCCTTCGGGATTGGAAATCGCCTGGCGTCGGGCGGGCTCGCCAACGACGAGTTGGCCGTCCTTGGTGAAGGCGACGTACGAGGGGAACGCCTTTCCGCCTCCGACGGTCGTCCCCTCCGCGCTGGGAATTATGACGGGCCGTCCTCCTTCCAGAACCGCCGCCGCCGAATTGCTCGTCCCCAGATCGATCCCAATGATTTTTGCCACCGCTGCTCCTCTCCAACCCGAGCGTGCCCTCGATGGGGGCGCTCGTATGTCGCTAATGGAAAGAAAGCATTACTATAAAAAGACATCTATTCTGCTTCTCCGAAGGTCGCGCCGAATGGTGCTCGACCTGCGATTCGATCAACGATTCTCGCCGTTCGAACCGCTTCGCCTCGCTAACGCGAGGCGATTAATACCTGTACGAGGTCGCAGGATCGATGGTCGCCGTGCCAAGGGCGGATCTGTCCGTTTCCGACTCGCGCCGGGCGGCCATGCACTGGCTCTGGTGAGCGGGAAGCGCCCGGAGGGCGCCTCCCAGTGTGGATCACCACGGCGGGGTCCTCCGGTCGTTTCCCTCTTCCATAGAAGGAAAAGGAAACCATGTACGGAAAAGCGATACGGCTGAAGCGAATATTTCCGGACGAGAGACGGCGCCTGTTCTCGGTCCCCCTCGACCACTCGGTTTCTCTGGGACCGATCGAGGGGCTAGAAGACACTCCGGCCCTCGTTACAGAACTGCAGGATGCGGGCCTCGACATGGTCATCGTCACCAAGGGAGCGGTGGGCCCGCTGGTGCCCGTCCTGCGCCCTTCGACGTTGCTCGGCATCCATGTTTCGGCGTCGACATCGCTCGCTCCGAACTCGGACCTGAAAGTCCTTGTGGGGACGGCGGAGGAGGCGGTCGCGCTCGGCGCCGATCTTCTCTCGATCCAGGTCAACTTTGGCGTGTCGCAGGAGAGCGACATGCTGCGTTCCCTCGGGATCGCGGCAGATCAGTGCCGCGCGATCGGCCTCCCGTTGATGTGTATGGCCTACGTCAAGAAACCTGGCGGCGGAACGCCGGACGAGATCCGCCACGCGTGCCGCGCAGCGGCGGACACCGGAGCCGACATCGTCAAGACCGGCTACCCCGGCTCTCTTGAGGAGTACCGCCGGTTGGTCCGGACGACGCCGACCCCACTGCTGCTGGGCGCCGGTCCCCGGCTGGATCAGGACGCTGAATTTCTCCGAATCGTTCGAGAGACCGTCGAAGCCCGCGCGGCCGGGGTCTGCATCGGTCGAAACCTGTTCCAGCGTCATCCGGTGGGCCCCCTCGCTCGCCAGGTGGCGTCGTTGCTGCACGGAGCCGCGTAACCGGATTTCCGATGCCCGACCCCCGGATCGTCCTCGCACTCGCCGCTTCTTCTCCATCGGAGAGAGCCCAGCTACGGATGCGCGCCGGCCGCCGGGGCTTCCATCGCATCGCCGAGGACGGGATGCCGCCTCCGGGCGAAGCCGTCGCGGACGTGCGGCTGGTGCCGGGAGGCCTCCTCGTGGCGGGGATCGCTTCGCGGGTCCCGCTCATCGAGGTCGGCCGGCCCGACGACGCCGAGCCCGCCGAGCGCCGGCTCCGCAACGGTGAACCGGTCGCGGTACGATGGCTCAAGGAGCGGGTCATACCGCTTGAAAACCTCGTGGCGGCTCGCCGGACGAAAGGAACCCTTTGGGTCGTTACGAGCCGGCCCGACGACGTTCCTTCGTTCCTCGGGGCCCTCGAGCACGGCGCGGATGGCGTGATCGTCGAGGTCTCGACCTCGGACGACCTCGACCGGCTCGAGGCACTCACCGATCCGAGCGCGATGCCGCTTACCTGGACGAGCGCCCCCGTCCAGCGCGTCGCGAGCGCCGGCATGGGAGATCGCGTCATCGTCGACACGACATCGATCCTCCAACCCGAGGAGGGGATGGTCGTCGGCAGCTCGGCGGCACTTCTTCTCCACGTCCTGAGCGAGGCCGTAGGGTCACGATACACCCGACCCCGTCCGTTCCGCGTCAACGCCGGGGCGGCCCACCTTTACACGTTGCTCGGCAACGGAGACACGCGCTACCTTTCCGAACTCCGGGCCGGAGACGCGGTCCTGGTCGGCCGACCGGATGGCCCTTCCCGCGCCGTCCGGGTCGGACGGATCAAGATCGAGCGGCGGCCGATGGTCCTCGTCGAGATGGAGCACGGCGGGCGCTCCTACACCGCGTTCTTGCAGGAGGCCGAAACCGTTCGCGTCGGAACGACGACCGGTCCGGTCGCGACGACGGAACTCACGTCGACTGCGCGGGCGAGCGTGGTCGCATTGCCTCCCGCGCGGCACCTGGGCGTCGCGGTGACCGAGGTGATCGAGGAGCGCTGATGACGCCGTCGACCCCGCTCATCATCGCGACCCGTCCGGAACGCTCGATCGCGGAGCTTCGGCCCGCGCTCGAGACGATGGCCGGAACCGGAGCGGCGGCCGAGATTCGCATCGATCGACTTCCCGAGACCGAACTCGGCCGGATCGCGGAGTTGTTCCCGAGCCCGGTCCCGCTGCTCGCCACCTACCGCTCTCGCTCCGAGGGAGGAGGCGGGCACGACGCCGGGCCCGCACGCTCGGAAGTACTGCGCCGGCTCCTCGCGCTTCCGTTCTCCTATGTCGACCTCGAAGCCCGGAGCGATGCGATGTTCGCCGAACCGGCCGGCTCTCGCGCCGGCGCCCCCCGCATCATCCTTTCGACGCACCTGCCCGGCAACGCACCGCTGGAGGCGATCGAGTCCGCCCTCGCCGCCCCGGGACCGGCAGGCGCTTGGACCAAGGTCGTGGTCCCGAGTTCGCTCGATCGCTTCTACCGGGAGATCCGCCCTCTCGTGGCCCGCTCGAAGGGTCGGCCCGTTCCTTGGATCCTGCACACGACCGGGCCGTCCGGGCCAATCCTGCGCGCGCGAGCGGCTGCGTTCGGGTTTGCCGGAGTGTATGCCGGCCCGGCGCTAGGTTCGGCGGCCGCTGCCGTAGAGCCGGCGCAGATCCCGTTCGATATTCTCTCGCGGTACATCACCGCCCAAGCTGACGGACGCCTCTTCGGGCTCGTCGGTCACCCGGTCGAACACTCCTTGTCGCCCCGAATCCACTCGCACTGGTACCGCCAGATGGACAAGCCGGGACTCTACGTCGCCCTGGACATGCTCTCGGACGAGGAGCTTGCGT
>JAJYUO010000141.1 GCA_021792485.1 Thermoplasmata archaeon | reverse complement strand
AGATGCTCGCGTAGGCGACGGTCGCGACCGCGTTTCCGATCGCCACGAAGGCGATCTGGGAGGCGATAACGCTCGGCGAGGACCCGGCGTAGGAGAAGGCGACGACGAAGACGAAGAAGACCATCTGGGTGAGCGGGATGATGAAGATCTCCCCGAGGACGAAGTCGATGCGCATGAATCCGAGGGTCGTCTTGGGGGCGACGATGGCGTTCGTCCATAGCGTCCGCCAGAACCGGGAGCGGTACGGGACCGGCGTCGGCTCCGCGGTCGGGAGGGTCTCCCCCATCTAGTACTCCTGAAGGTTGCCGACTTCAAGCACGTGGCGCTCGACCCGCTCGAACACGAGGCCCGCGATCAGCAGGTAGGCCGCCGTCGTGGCGACGCCGCCCACGATGTCCCACCCCATCCCCCAGCCGAACCCGACGTATCCCGGAATCGATGCGTACCGCAGCGCGTCTAGCGCCCAACTCGGCGGGAAGATCAGCGCGATCGGGTTCGTCCAGAACGGTAAGATGATGATCGGGAACATGCAGCCGGTCCCGATGTAGAAGGCGAACTCGCCGACGTTCTGGATGAATCCGGCATATCGCGTGTAGACGTACGCGGCGGCGAAGACCGTGCCGACCGCCGCGAGCGTGAACATCGTGAACAGGAAGAGCACCGCGAAGGCGAGCGGGTTGTCGATGCTCGGTACCGTCCCCATCGCGGCAACCACGACCACGAAGACGAGGGCGATCCCGATCAGTCCCGATACGACGTTCCATAGGATCCGGCCCAAGACGACGAAGACGTACGGCGTAGGGGCGCTGATCGTCGGCTCCAGCGTTCCCAGGTTGCGATCCTGCCCGGTCGCCCATCCGCTTCCGTAGAGCGTCTGGCCCCACATGCTCATCATCCCGGCGCCGAGGATCACGTAGACGATGAGATCCGGCGAGCCGAGGAAGAGCTCGTAGGAGACGAAACCGAAGATGATCGGGGCGATCATCGACGGGATCAACCACTGCGGATCGGCCAGGAACGTCAGGATCGCGAGTCGGACCGACGCGAGCGTCGAGCGCCGGCCGCTCCACCGCGCCCTCGGAACCGACACGGTCGCCATGGACTATGGCGCCTCTTCTTCGACCAGGTCGAGGTAGACGTCCTCTAGGCTCGTGCGGCGCTCCCGGACCTGCAGGCCGCCGTGGTTGATGAGGCACGCGCGTACCGCGTCGACGCCCAGGTCTCCCTCGCGGACCCGGATCGTCAGGCGCGTCACGGGTCCGTACTCTTCATGGACGACTTTGGAAACTCCGGGAAGGTGCCTGACCGCTGCGAGCTCGGCGTCCTCGAACCCGTAATCCTCTGCCTCGATCGTCCGGTCTCCACCGACCAGGTCTCGCAGGCCGGCGACCGTATCGATCGCCACGAGTCGACCGCGAGACAGCACGCCGATCCGGTGGCAGAGTTCCTCGGCTTCGAACATGTAGTGCGTGGTCAGGAAGATCGTCACCCCTTGGCCCAGGAGAGAACGGATGAGCTTGCGGGTCTCCCGCGCGGACTTCGGGTCGAGACCGATCGTCGGCTCATCCAGGAACAGGACCTCGGGCCGATGCAGGATCCCGCGGGCGATGTGGAGCTTCTGCTTCATCCCTCGGGAGTACTCCTCCGTTCTCCGGTCGGCCGCCTCCGTCAGCCCGACCCACTCGAGGACCTCGGTGACCCGTCGATCCCGCTCCGCCACGGGAACCCCGTAGAGGTCCGCGAAGTACCGCAGGTTCTCGCGGGCACTGATCCGGTTGTAGAGCCCCCGTTCGCCCCCAAGAACGAGCCCGATGCGGGCCCGGAGCCGCTCGGTATCCTTCGTGACGTCCAGTCCCAGGACGCGAGCGATCCCCGACGTCGGCAGGAGCAACGTGGTGAGGATCTTCGTGAGGGTCGTCTTCCCGGCTCCGTTGGGGCCCAAGAGTCCGAAGATCTCCCCGGCGTCGACGGTGAGGTCAACGCCCCGCAGCGCCTCGGTGCGCGTGACGTCTTGGTGGAAGAATCCTTTCCGGGACTGGAAGACCCGGGTGATCCCTCGTGCCTCGATGGCGGGTGCGAACGACATGAGCCCGTGTCGGAGCGGGGTGACCTATTTAATCCATCTTTGATTTAGAATCCTAAATCTCCGATGCCCCCGCCCGGCCCCCGATGCTGAGCGAGGAGGGCTCCATACTAATCGCTCCGGCCGAGAGGTCGCGAAACGCTTCGTCAGGGGCCGGTTCGCGCCGGAGCCGATCGGCCGCCAAGGGGGCGCATCGGGCCCGTCGCGGGCCCATCCGCATCCTCCGACACGAGGACCGGGCCGGACGGCAAGCGGGGTATCGCTCGGCGGGCTCGGCTCTCGCTCACCGGGCTCGAATGCATCTCCGACCATCACCTCCCGTGAACACGATCGGCCGGGACCGACTAGATCGGGTGCGCGGCCGGGCCTGCGGAGAGTTCTAGCGTCCGCCGGACCCCGGGAAGCCGGCCCAGGCGCCGACGAACCCCATCGGCCTCGACCGCGAGCGTGAAAACATGCACATGGGCCCCGGCGTCGTGCGTGTAGGCAGCGACCGGGCGTCTCGCCGCGTCGTTGATCGCGCGCACTTCGGCAAGAACGGCCCGGGACGAGGCGGTCAGGTAGTCGAGGGAGGGGACCGTCGTCTCGCAGACCCGACGGAAGCTGTCGCACTCCTCCATGATCAGCGGGAACAGCGTCCGGGCGTCGCGCCGGGCGATCGCGCGTCGGATGCGAGCGATACGCCCCGGAATCTCGCGCTGTCGCTCGAAGTAGTACGGACTCGTGCGCACGGTCGATTGCATCGCTTCCGCGGATCGCACTTTCTTCGTGGGGGCCCGGTCGATCAATACCACGACGTCCCGGAAGCTCGGCCAGTGCCGGGGACCGGCGAGGGGGCGCGCGTAACAGTCCCGTCCGTCCGGCCGCGTCCCCGCGCGCCACTCCACGAACCCCCCGAAGATTGACCGCGACGCACTCCCCGAACCGAGGCGCGCCAGTTGGGAGAGGGTCCGTGGGGAAAGGTGCAATCCCGAGGCGATCGCCGCGGCGCCGGCGAGCGCAGCGAACCCGCTCGCACTGCTCGCGAGACCGCTGGCCGTGGGGAAGTTGTTCGACGTTCGAATCTGCGCGTAGCTGGTAACACCGGAGCGTTCGCGCACGCGGTCAAGGAACCGAGAGGCATCGTGGGCCGCGGGGCCTTCGATCCTCGTGCCGTTCAGCATCAGCTCGTCCGCCTCGCGCTCCGGATCGAAGCGGACCGTCGTGCGCGTGCGCATGCGGTCGAGCGTGAGGCTGAGCGACGAGTTGTAGGGGAGAACTCTCTCGGGGTCACGCATCCCCCAGTACTTCACGAGGGCGATGTTCGGTGCCGCTTCGAAGGTCGCTCGCCCCCCTCCATGGCGCCCCACGGCCCGCCACATCCCCCGTCTGTCTTATTTTCAACGTGCCCTCCCCCCGGTCGTGGCGAACCTGTCTGAGTCCCAGGAGCCGCGGCCTCGCCACGCTCCCCGGAACCTCGCGATTGCGAACCGGATGCACGGGTTCCACCACGCGGTGGGATTCACGATCGACCCGGCCCGCAGCGGCGAGGGCTACTGCACC
>JAJYUO010000140.1 GCA_021792485.1 Thermoplasmata archaeon | reverse complement strand
ATCGATCTCCGCCCTGTCGACGTGGTACTCGCGCGCGTACCTAACGGCGGTCCACGCGCCGTTCCTGACGCCGCAGCGGTACTACGCGCTGCTCGGCGCCTTCGCCTTCGCGATGCTCCTCACGCTCTCGGTCAGCGACCTCGGCCTGATGTGGATCGGGGTAGAGGGGACGACGATCGCGAGCGCGCTCCTCATCGTGCTCGAGCGGCGACCGGCGAGCGTCGAGGCCGCGTGGCGCTACACGCTAATCGCCTCCGCCGGGCTGTCGATCGCGCTGTTCGCACTAATCCTGCTCTACGGCACGACCGGCACGCTGAACGCCTTCGAGCTTGCGGCGCATCCGGTGCCGCTCACGGCCCCGATCGCCTTCGCGGTATCGCTCGCGCTCGTCGGGTACGGAACGAAGGTGGGGCTTTTCCCGATGCACGCGTGGCTCCCGGATGCCCACTCCGAGGCGCCCTCCCCGATCAGCGCACTGTTCTCGGGCGTGCTGCTCCCGACTGCACTGTACGCCTTCCTCCGGGTCTACGACGTCGTCGCCCCTCCGGTCCCGGCGACCCTCTACGGGCTCGTGATCGTCGTTGGGCTCGCGACCGCGGTCGTCGCCGCCTTCCTCCTGCAGCGCCAACGTTCGTACAAACGGCTCTTCGCCTACTCGAGCATGGAGGTCATGGGCCTCGCCGTCGTCGGCGTCGGCCTCGGCGGGGTCGCCCTCTACGGCGCGCTCATCCTCGTCGTCGCGCACGCCTTCGCGAAGTCGGCGGCGTTCTACACGTCGGGCAACGTGCTCCGGCACACCGGCACGACGCGCATGGAGGAGGTGCGCGGCCTGCGCACGCGCCTTCCCTGGACCGGGGCGACCTGGGCGGCGAGCGCGGCGGCCGTCACCGGGGCCCCACCGTTCGGCACCTTCCTGGGCGAGGTGCTGATCCTCGCCGGGGCGTTCGCGCTCGGCCAGTACGCGGTCGCGGGGGTGCTCGTCGTCGTCATCGCCCTCGCGTTCATCGGGGTCAACTGGCAGGTCGGCCGGATGGTCTTCGGCTCGGAGGAGCGGGGAGCGGCACGCGAGGTCGACCCGATCCGAGACCTCGGGATCCCCTGGCTCTGTCTTGGGATCGCCGTCGCGATCGGCGTGGCGAGCCTGCCGTACCTGTCGACGGCGATCCGGGCCGCGGCCGTGTCACTTGGGGGGAGCCTGTGAGCCCGTCGCCGTTCGCCGTCACGCAGGGCCCGGCGTTCCGCCCCTCCGACCGCACGGCGCTCGCCTACCTCTCCCGCGACGGTGCGCTCGCGTTGTACAACGACTATGCGACTCACCGCTCGACACTCGTCCACGAACCGGTGCTGAGGGAGGAGGACCGCGAGGTGCGGGCGCGCTGGCGCGGCGCCGCGCCGGGCCCCCGGGCGGTGGCGGTCGGCGGGCGGGTTCGGGGGTACGGGATCTTCACGTTCCCGTACGGGCCCGTCGCGATGGGCACGGCGGAGACCGGGGCGTTCGACCTCGTGACGTACGGGGAGCGGATTCTCGAGCTCGTCCCGACCGTCGGCTACAAGGACCGAGGGATCGAGCGGGCCGTCGTCGGACGTACGGTCGAGGACGCGGCGCTCTGGGTCGAGCGGCGGGCCGGCGTCTTCGCGCTCGCCCACGTCTCGGCGTTCCTGGCCGCAGCGGAAGCGGCCGCCGGCCGCTCCGTCCCCGAGCGGGAGCTGTGGCGCCGAGCGCTGGCCCAGGAGCTCCAGCGAATCCAGGCGCACCTCCGCCTCCTCGCCCGCATCGCCGATGGGGCCAGCCAGAACGTCGGCGCGGCGCAGACCCACGCGCTCGAAGAGGAACTCCTCCGGACGATCGGACGGTGCTTCGGGCACCGCTGGGGGTTCGGCGCCCTCCTGCCGACGCGCCCGCCGGACCGGCTCGACCGAAACGGGCGCACGGAACTCGCGGAACGGCTCGGCCGGACCTCCCGAGAGCTCGACGGCCTGTGGGAGACGTTCCTCGCCTCTCGGACGTTCATCGACCGGATCCAAGGCACCGGGACGGTTCCGGCCGCGGAGGCCGTCCGATGGGCCGCGGTCGGGCCGACGCTGCGCGCCTCGTCGATCGCCTGGGACGATCGGCTGCGCCAGCCGAGCGTGCCGTACACCGACCTCTTCGTCCCGCTCCCGACCGAGGCGAACGGCGACGCGCTCGCCCGCGTTCTGGTCCGCCGGGAGGAGATCCGAGCGAGCTTCCTGATGATCGAGCAGATGCTCGCGCGCTGGGAGGGCGTGGGTGACGGCGAGGTGACGCCCTCGCCCGGGGTCGTTCCCGGCCGGGGCATCGCCCGCGTCGAGGCCCCGAACGGGGACCTCGTCTATGATGTCACGCTCACCGAGGGGCGCGTCGCGTCCCTCCAGAGCCGGAGCCCGAGCGAGGCGAACTGGCCGGTGTTGGCGCTGAGCCTGCGCGGCGCGGTGTTCACGGACTTTGTGTTCTCGTTCGAGAGCTTCGGCTCGTCGTTCGCCGAGACGGACGGGTGAGGGAGGATGACCAACTGGCTCCGTCACTCGGCCGCGCGCGGGATCCTGACGAGCCGCTACCCGGACCGGGCGGCGACCGACGAGGAGCTCCCCGAGGCCGGACGCACCCCGACCGCCCGCCCGGAGGAGCTGGCGCGCCTGTCGGACGGGTCGCGGTCGCTCTGCCCCACGGGCGCGATCGGGGAGCGCGCGGTCGACCAGGGACGCTGCATCCGGTGCGAACGCTGCCTCGCCATCGGGCTCCGCCCGTCGGGATCGACGGCGGCGAGCGTCGGGACGCGCGAGGAGCTCCGGGGGAGCTCCAACGCAGCCGACCGACGACCGACGCCCGTAGCGCCGTTCGGCACCTCCCTGCACGTCTTCATGATCGACGTCGGAAGCTGCCACGCGTGCAACGCCGAGGTCCTCGCCCTCGGCTCGCCGTACTACGACCTCAACCGGCTAGGCCTCTTCTTCACGAACTCCCCGCGCCACGCCGACGTCCTCGTGGTCGTCGGGGTTCCGACCCCCGAGATGGCGGAGCCGCTGCGGCGGACCTACGAGGCGATGCCGAGGCCGAAGACGGTGCTTGCCGTCGGCGCCTGCGCGATCGACGGGGGGATCTTCGCCGGCGGTCCGCGGACGGGGTCGTCGGTGAGTGACATCGTCCCGGTGGACCTCTACGTTGCGGGTTGCCCTCCGCCGCCCGTCGCGA
Organism: Thermoplasmata archaeon; assembly: GCA_021792485.1. Classification (GTDB taxonomy): domain Archaea; phylum Thermoplasmatota; class Thermoplasmata; order Lutacidiplasmatales; family UBA184; genus Lutacidiplasma. The sequence goes on along the minus strand of JAJYUO010000140.1, from coordinate 430 downwards.
TTCTCGAGGGAATCCTCGCCCTCGCCGGGCGCGGAGCGACGGCGGAGGAGGACCGATGACCGATCCCGGGAGCGTCACCTTCCTCGCGGCGGTCGCGGCGCTCTTCGCGGCGGCGCCCGTCGCCGTCGTCCGTCGCCGGGCGGGCTACGCGCTGGCCCTCGTGGGCAGCCTCCTTGTGGTCGCCTCCGCCACGTGGGCGCTCGCCGTCGGTCCGTTCACCGTCGTGAGCTGGGCCGGCGTGCTCGGCTCGGGCGTGAGCCTGCGGCTCGACGCGCTTTCCGCGTTCTTCACGCTCGTCGCCGGGATCGTCTGGACCGCGACGTCGTTCTACTCGATCGGGTACGACGACGAGCCGAGCGCCGGGCTCGCGGTCTCCTACGCGCTGACCCTCGGATCGATCGCGGTCCTGATCGCGGCGACGGACTGGCTC
>JAJYUO010000139.1 GCA_021792485.1 Thermoplasmata archaeon | reverse complement strand
AGCTCACGAGCGGCCGCGGGCCTACGGGAGTCGCCGCGGCGGCGATCTACATCGCAAGCGTCCAGGCCGGCGAGCGTCGCACCCAGCGGGATGTCGCCGAGGTCGCCGGGGTCACCGAGGTCACGATCCGCAACCGATACAAGGAGCTCACCGAGAAGCTCCAGCTCCGCGTGATGCTCTAGGGCTACCTTCGCCGCTGCGGCCCGCGGAACGGCGGTCGTGCCGACGACTGTCGGTGGAGCGGATCACCGCCGTTGCAAGGCATGGCCGGAGTTTCCCGCCGCTTTTGATCGAATCCCGCGTGCAAGGGGAAAGGGGGTCGACCGTCCGCCCGAAGACGACGCTGGTGACCTCCTTGGGGCCCGGGTGAGCGGCCCGGCTCGGAGTACGCGATGCCCCTCCTCCGCTGAGCTCTGCCGCGAGGCCCTATCCGCTAGCGTATTGCTCCGGCGTGCCCCACCACCGACGTGTCGGGCCGGCTACGCGTGGCAATCCTCGTCTCTGGCGAGGGAACGACGCTCGAGGGCCTCGTCACCCGGTGGAGAGCCTCCGGTGCCCCGGTCGAAGTTGCTCTCGTACTCGCCGACCGTCCGGGGATCGGTGCGATCGAACGCGCCCGACGGCTCGCCCTCCCCCTCGAGCTCGTCGATCGGCGATCCGTGGACCCGGCCGGCTTCGCCCGCGTCGTGACCGACCTCCTGCGCGAGCGCCAGGTCGAACTCGTGATCCTCGCGGGGTTCCTTTCGATCCTTCCGCCGTCCTGGGTCGACGCGTGGGAGGGCCGGGCGATCAATCTCCACCCTTCCCTGCTCCCGCGCTACAGCGGTAGGGGGATGCACGGGAGAAGAGTCCACGCGGCGGTCATTGCCGACGGCGAGAGGGAGACCGGCGTGACCGTTCATCTTGTCACCCGCGACGTCGACGCGGGACCGACGATCGAACAGCGCCGGATGGCGGTCGAACCGAACGATACTCCCGAGACCCTGCGCGCCCGGCTTGCCCCTCTCGAGCTTGAGGCCCTGGATTCCGTGGTCCGCCGATTCGCTTGCGGCGAGCTCCCACTTCCCTATCGCTGAACGCTCGCACGGCGGCGAATCGCCGCCGGCGGGCGAGCCTCCTCGATGTCGGCTCGGATCAGCTCCCCGATCGGGACGGGGCGGGTCGGGGGAAGTTCGCGCACGCGGTGCCGGGTGGTCTTGATCGGGAAGAGTCGCCCTTCTTTCGCGGCCCGCAGGACCTCCTCTTTCGAGATCGGCGGTCCAGCGTCCCACCGACCGAGCGTGATCGAGGGATCGTCCCGATACTCGAAGAGATACGCCGGAATCCGGCGCGCTCCGAGGTGCTTCACCGCATGGAATCGGTGATGGCCGTTGAGGATCGTCCGTGTCGCTCGATCGATCCAGATCGGGTCGACGAAGAGCTTCTTTCGCGCGATCTCGCGCGCCAGCTTTTCGACCATACGCTCGTCGGCCTGCTCGTGGGCGCGTAGGCCCTCGATCGGAACGAGGGCGAACCTCGGCTTCCTTCTCTTCCCGGGCCGCCTTCCGCCCCACCGGCGCCCGCGGCGCGTCGAGCGCCCGGACGGGCGGGACTTCGGCGCGGATGAGACGTGGGCGCGGCCCGGTGTTCGCGCGGTCAACGATCCAACTCCCCCTCGGCCCGAACCGCGGATCGAGCCGCGTCCACGACATCGAGCCGAACCCGCGTTCGAAGCGCCGTCGCCGCACCCGCGCTCCCGCCGGTCGTCATCCTAGTGGGGGTCGCGGGCGGCATCCCTGGAACCGTTCGTCTCGTGGGCATGGACTCGGTGAGTATGTGAGCGCGTCGGGTGCTGGCCTCGAATGATCTCCGCGACGACGCTGATGGCGATCTCGCTCGGGGTCTGAGCCCCGATGTCGATCCCGATCGGCGAGCGGATGCGTCGGATCGCCGTCCGATCGACACCGGACTCACGAAGTCGAGCGAACAGGTGCTCGCGCTTCGCCGCGCTCGCGATCAACCCCATCTCTCCGGGAAATTGGTCGATCGAGACGCGGAGGACCTCGAGATCCTTGAGCGCGTCATAGCCGAGCACGTACAGGTGGGTGAACGAGGTTGGTCGAAGGACCTCCCAGATACGGCGAGGCTCGGTCACCACTCGCTGTTCGGCGCCGGGGAAGCGGGCCTCGCTGACCCACTGGGGCCGGTCGTCCGCGACGCTGAACGTGTACTCGAGTTCAGGCAGGACGGCCGCGATGGCGTGGGCGACATGTCCGCCGCCCCAGAGGAGGAGATTCGGGCGCGCCGGAACGAACTCGACAGCGATGTCGACGCTTCCGCCGCACAGGCTCGGCAGTCCGCCCGGCGTCCATGCCTGCAGATCGAAGTGATAGAGGTCGCCGGCGCGCCGCTCGATCGCGGCGCGCGCGAGTGCCTTGACCTCCTCCTCCAGGGCCGCCCCGCCCACCGTACCTTCGCTCGATCCGTCGACCCGGACGATCATCGAGGCGCCGAGCTTGCCCGGGACCGAGCCCGAGACCTTGACCACCGTCGCGCGGGCGAACGGTTCGTGCGCTTCCATGAGGCGAAGGGCCTCCCGAGTCAGGCGTCGATCCATCGCTCCTCACGGTCGCTGGCTCGGGCGTACGCTTCCGGGGTGTCGATCGCCTCGATTACGCCAGGATCGCTCACGGCAACCCGAATCGTACGATCGTGGAACCGATCGCGAACGATTCGAAGGGAGTCTCCCGGCCGAAGGGCGCGGATCGAAGACCGGGCCTTCCGGGAAAAGACGACCGGGTGCCCGTCACGGCCGTCGAACGTTGGGATGATCCAATCCGAGAACGGCTCCTTCGCGCGTGCTTCGAGAAGGGCCTGCAGAGTCCGAGCGTGGACGAACGGGTGATCGACGGGCCACAGCAGCACGTCACGGTCCGGCGGGATCGCGCCGAGGCCTTCCTGGATCGACGCGCTGCGGCCCAGCGCGCACCGTTCGGAGGGGCGGACGACGACCGGGAGCCCGGCGACCGACTCGAGCACGTCGATCAACTTGGGGCGAACGACCAGAACGACCGGCGAGAGCGACTGCGCAATCGCGAGCGCCGCCATGCGGCGCACGGCGAACTCCCCTCGCACTTTCAGCAGAGCCTTGGCCGCTCCTCCGAACCGCTGCGAGCCTCCGCCGCTCAATAGGAGCGCGGCCGGTGGCACGGCCCCGCGAGATTCCGTTCCGGAACTCATTTTCTATCGGAGCCAGCGGGGACCCTTATATAGACCGGCCGAGTGGGCGGCCGCCTCATGACCCACCCCAGGGACGTTCCCCCGGCGGCGCTCCTTCCCCGGCTGGCGAACGAACTCAAGAGTCGCCAAGCGGTCAGCCCGCCACCGTGGGCCGCGTTCGTCAAGACCGGAGTCCATAAGCAGCGGGCTCCGACCTCGCCGGACTGGTGGTACATGCGAAGCGCGTCGGTGCTCCGGAAGATCTACCTGCACGGCCACGTCGGGGTCGCCCGGCTGAGCGCGGATTACGGTGGGAAGCGTGATCGCGGCAGCGCCCCGTACCACGCTCGAACGGGCTCGCGCGCCGTGCTGCGCGAGATCGTCCAGCAACTCGAGCGCTCCGGCCTTGTGCGCCCGTACAAGACCCAGGGACGCGCGGTGACTCCC
>JAJYUO010000138.1 GCA_021792485.1 Thermoplasmata archaeon | reverse complement strand
GCCTCGGCACGAGCACGCTCTACTCGACGCATGGCCATCCGTCCGGATCTAGGTACGAAGGCAGGAGGACGGCGAGGATCTCGACTCTCGTGGGATGCGGGTCCGCTTCCGATGGGTCCGGGAGGGGCGGGGCTGCGCCGTCGTCGTCGAACGCCCTGCGGGCTTCCGGCGCCCAGCATCGCTAAGAGCGCAGTGCAATTCGCGCGACGCGAGGGAAGAAGAATGCCGGCTCGCTCGAAACGATCTGCGCGGAACCGACCACGCTCTCGAACCCCCGTACGACACGCTCGAACCGGGGCATCGAACCGGAAAGTCTACATGGTCACCGGAGGCGTCACCAAGTTTGCGAAGGCCCACCCGGCGATGGACTTCCGTCTGATGGTGAAACGGGCGTACGATTACGCTCTGAAAGGAATCCCCAACTTGACCAAGGATCGGATCGACGGCACTCGGATCTCCTACTTCTCCGATCACTTCTCCCGGCAGCTCAAAGCCGCGAGCATGGTGCAGGACTACCTCGGGATGAACCCGAAGGGCTCCGTCCGCATCGAGTGGGGCGGCGCGACCGGCGGGGAGTGCTTCCAAGCCGCCTACGAGGCGGTCGCGAGCGGGCGGATGGACGTCTGTCTCGCCGCCGGCTACGAGACGATGAGCCGGGTCGCAACGTGGAAGGGAAACGAGTTCATCGCCCTCGCCTCGGACACGAACTTCGACTTCCCGCTCGGGGGCTTTTACACGGGATACTACGCGCTCATGGTCATCCGGCACATCTACCAGTACCTGCGTCTGACTCGGTTCGCCCACATCACGGACGAGCGCGAGGCCCAGCGCCGGGCGATCGCCGAGGGCCAGCGTATCATGAGCCTCGTTTCCGTGAAGAACCACCTCAACGCGATGCACAACCCGTACGCGCAGTATCCGAAACAACTCTCCGTAGACGACGTGCTCCGCTCGGAGATGATCAGCTATCCGCTCACGCGCGAACAGATCTGCACGATGAGCGATGGCGCGGCCGTGGCGATCTTGTGCGACGAGCGGCGCGCGCGTGAGTTCACCGACAAGCCGGTCCGCATCATCGGCGTGGGAACGGGGACGGACACGATGCGGCTTGCCGACCGGCCGTTCGGCTCCGTGCCCCTCCTCCCCCACGAGAAGGCATCCGACTACGAGGGCTTGCCGTACCCGGGTGTCCACTCCTTCCGCGCCGGTCGTGCGGCGGGGATCGAAGCCTACCGCATGGCGGGGATCACGGACCCGAAGAAGGAACTCGACTTCATTGAATTGCACGACGCCTACGCCTCGAGCGAGATCCAGACGTACGAGGACCTCGGCCTGTGTCGGTACGGCGAAGGATACTCGTTCGTCGAGCAGGGCGACCCGTTCCTCGCGAACCTTCGCTACCCGTTCCCGACCCCGAACGCGGGAGCGATTCCGGTCAACCCCTCCGGCGGCCTCATCGCCTGCGGGCACCCGGTCGGCGCGACCGGGTTGATGCAGGGCGTCTTCGCGTTCTGGCAGCTCCAGGGAACGATCAAGAAGCACTTTGGCGACGGGACGCTCCAGATCAAGAACGCTCGGCGGGGCGCGATCCACTCCCACGCCGGGACGGGGTCGTCGGTGACCGTTTCGATCCTCGAGCGGGGGTTCCGCTGATGGCGCGCGCTCCTCCCCCGGTCTTCGAGAAGTTCCGCGAAGTGCAGGCCGAGATCGAGAAGAGCGGCGCCGCGATCTTCCGGGACGCGAACGGAACCGAGAGCCTCGTCATCCGCTACCCGTACTCGATCAACTACATCCACAGCTACGCGGAGGATTCCCCGTTCTTTCTCGGGCTGGCGAACGGGAAGCTGATGGGATCGAAGTGCACCGCGCGACGGTGCGGAGCGACCTTCGCGACCCCGCGCGGCCACTGCATGCGATGCGGCGCGCCGACCGAATGGATCGATCTCCCGCTCCGGGGCAAGATCCACTCTTGGACGACGTGCCACTTCGGAAGCGAGGCGTTCCTGAAGGAGACGCCGTACAACCTCGCGCTGGTCGAATTCGAAGGGATTGGAAGCGTGATGCTCGCCCGGCTCAAGGACGCCGTCGAGTCCGACCTCTACGTCGGCATGCCGGTCGAGGCCCGGTTCGATCCGGATCCGAAGTACTCGATCACCGACGTCTGGTTCGTCCCGGTCCGTTGAGCCCGCGAGAACCCGTTCCCCGGCGGTCCGGCTGGACCGCCGGTTTCCGCCGCTCGAGGACGGGCCGCTCGCGCGCGCGAGGAGATGCCGCGGGCCGGGCTTGAACCGGCGGCTTCAAGATCTTCAGTCTTGCACTCTCCCAAACTGAGTTACCGCGGCACCGAGGTGCGCGTTCACCTATCGCTCGGGGTATAAGACGGATTTTGACCCGGAGCCGGAGGCGTTCGGGGACGTACGGCCGTCCCGCGGGGGCCGTTCTAGGGCATGCGCGCGCGTGGGCGTGCGTTCAGGGGAACGGAACCGGAACCATCCGCCCGTACGGTTATCTAGCTGACCCGGCCATGTGACGTGGCTCATGGCTCGGATCCGAACGCTCGTAGTCACGGAGAAGTTCAACACCGCTCTGCGCATCGCGATCGTCCTCTCCGACGGCCACATGCAACGCGCCCGTGTGGCGGGAACGAATGTCTTCCGGTTCGAACGGCCGGAAGGCCCGTACGCGGTCGTCGGGCTTCGCGGCCATATCGTCGAGCTCGACTATCCGGAAGACCTCGCGGGCTGGGAGCTCGACGTCCTTCCGAAGCTGCTTGAGGCAGCGCCGATCAAGCGCGTCACCGAAGGGGGCATCGTCGGCGCGCTCCAGTCGATCGTCCGGGAGTTCGATCGGGTCGTGCTCGCGACCGACTTCGACCGGGAGGGGGAGTTGATCGGACTCGAATGCCTCGAACTCCTCCAGAAGGTCCACCCGACGATCGAGGTCAAGCGCGCGCGCTACAGCGCCCTCACGCGCGAGGCGATCGAGCAGAGCTTCGAGCACCTCGAGTCGCTCGACCGTGCGCTCGCGATGGCGGCCGAGGCCCGACAGGAGATCGACCTCGTCTGGGGGGCGGTGCTCACCCGTTTCCTATCGATCACGGCGGAACAGCGCGGCCGCAGCTTCCTTTCCGTAGGACGGGTCCAGACGCCGACCCTCGCGCTCCTCGTGGAGCGGGACCAGGCGATCAAGGAGTTCGTGCCCACCCCCTACTGGCAGCTGACGGCGACGGGCGTCGTCGGCGAGGAGACGTTCGCGCTCGTGCACGCGCATGGGATCTGGGAAGACCGTGCGGAGGCGCTCCGGACGTTCGCCAAGGTCGAGGGAGCGACCGAAGGGACGGTACAAGAGTTCACCGAGGAGGAGACCCGACGGCGCCCTCCGATCCCGTTCTCCACGACGCTCTTCGTGGCCGAAGCGACCCGGCTCGGGCTCGGCGCCGCGACCGCGATGCGCATCGCCGAAGACCTCTACACGCAGGGGCTGATCAGCTACCCCCGGACGGACAATACGGTCTACCCCCGGGGCCTCGGCCTCAAGACCCTCGCCGAGAAGTTCCGCGACAGTCCCTTCGCCGAGGCCGCCGCCTACGTCCTCGATCAGCCGACGTTCCGAGCGACGCGCGGCCGTACGGAGACCACGGACCACCCTCCGATCTA
>JAJYUO010000137.1 GCA_021792485.1 Thermoplasmata archaeon | reverse complement strand
CGCCATCTCGTTCCAGCCGGCGCGGGCGCGCCGACGTTCCACTTCCACCGCACAGAGCCCGTCAGGCCCCGGCGCGGGCGCGTCGGTGGTTACGGATGACATGGGGGCCCTTCCCACCTACCGGCGACCGGGCTAAGACCCGCAGGTAGAGCGGGGTTGACCTGCCCTCCCCGCGGACGAACGGTTATTCGGGAGAATCGTTTGACAACCCCGGTCGGTATGAAGGCGCTCCTGCTCATCGGCGGATTAGGGACCCGGCTCCGCCCCCTTACCGAAACCGTCCCGAAACAGCTGATCCCGATTGCAGGGAAGCCTGTCCTCTCGCATGTCTTCGACCTCCTTCCGCACGATACGGAGGAGGCCGTCCTCGCGATGGGGTACCGGGCTCAGGACATCATGGCGTACGTCCGGGCGCATCCCCCCCCCATCCCCGTTCGCTCGGTCGTGGAGAGCTCCCCGCTCGGCAGCGGGGGCGCGATGCGGTTCGCCGGCGAAGGATTGTCGGATCCATTCTATCTTTTGAACACGGACGTCGTCGCGCAAGCGGCCCTGGAGGAGCTGAGGGCCTGGCACGCCCGATATCGCGCCTTCGGGGTGATGGGCCTGGTCGAGGTCGAGGACACCCGGCCGTACGGGGTTGCGGCGCTCGACGGGGAACGGATCGTTCGGTTCGTCGAGAAGCCGGAGCCGGCGGCGGCTCCGTCCCGCTGGGCGAACGCGGGCCTGGCGGTCTGGAGCCGGTCGGTCCTCGACGCGATCCCGGCCGGTCGGTCGCTGAGCTTCGAGCAGGAGATCTTGCCCCAGATCCTCGACCGGGGGGTCTACGGCTACCGGCTGACCGGCCTCTGGGAAGACGCCGGGACTCCGGCACGGCTGTTGCACGCGCAGCGACTGCTCTTCGACGCTGGCCGGGCCGAGGCTCCGGGCCGGCCGGACGGCGCGCGGGGCAGCGCGCGCGTCTGCTGCGCTCCCTCGGCCCGCGTGGTTGGCGCCGAGTTCGACGATTACGTGACGGTCGGAGCCAATGTCCGGATCGAAGAGGGCGCGCGCATCGCCGATTCGATCCTCTTGGAGAACGTCGATGTGGGCCGGGGCGCGACGATCACGCGCTCGATCGTGGGACCGGGGGCGACGGTCGGCGCCGGCACGACGCTGGTCGATCGGGTCGTCGGCGCGCGGGCGTCGGTGTAGATCGCCCGTCCCACCGGGCCGTGCTAGTACGCGGGTCCGGTCACCACGACCTTGACCGATGCTTCGGGGTCCCGAGCCCGGTCGAAGGCAAGAGCGATGTCGTCCAGCGGGAACCGGTCGGAGACGAGGTCGGCGAGCTTCAGGCGATCCGCGGCGACGAGCGCGTGGACTTCGCGGATATCGGCTTCCGACGTCGCATAGGTGGGAATGATCCGGATCCCGCGAAGGTAGAGCTGCTGAAGGTCGTACTCGAGGCGGCTTCCCTTCGCCGGGAGCCCGAACAGGTTTACGGTGCCCGCGCGACGGACGAGATCGAGGGCGCCTCGGAGGGCGGCCGGAGCCCCGGTGGCAACGACCGCCAGGTCGACGCCTCGCTGCTCCGTGGCGCTCGCCACCGACGAAATGGCGCTCGCCGGATTCCGCGGATCCACGGCGACACCGATCCCGGCCGCTTCGGCCGCGGTTCGGCGTCGGGCGGAGAGATCCGCTCCGCCTACCCAACTCGCCCCGAGAGCGCGCGCGAGCCGGGTGTAAAGGAGGCCGACCGGTCCCAGCCCATAGACGAAAACGCTCATGCCGGCGGAGAAGCCGACACGGTGGAGGGCGGTGACGACACACCCGGCGGGCTCCAACAGGCTTCCCTCGTCCCACGTGATCTTCGGTCCGAGCCGGAGGGCGGCGCCGGCCGCTACGTGGCGCGCCGAGACCCGGAACGACTCGGAAAAGCCACCGGGATCCAGGTTCGTCTGGGCGTAGGTAGGACAGAACGTGAAATCGCCGCGGGCGCAGATCGCGCACACCCCGCAGGGAACGTGATGGTGCACGAACACCCGGTCGCCGACTTCGTAGCTCGAAACGCCGCTTCCGACCTCGGAGACGACGCCTGCGGGTTCATGGCCGAGGATCGAGCTCGCGTTGTAGCCTCCCCGCAGCTTCTCCAGGTCCGTTCCGCAAACGCCGCACGCGGCCATCCGGACGACGAGCTCCCCGGGTCCGGCGTGCGGCTCCGGAACGTCGATCAGCCGGACGGCGCCGGGCTCCAGCTTTGCGAACCGCATTCACAGCGCGGCGAGAGCCGCTCGGATCGAAGCGTCCAGGACTTCGACGGCCTCGTCGATCTCTGCCCGCTGGACGATCAACGGGGGGATGTACCGGATGGAGGACCGCCCGCAGGGGAGCAGGATCAGACCGCGCACCATCGTCTCGTGCAGGATCCGGTCGCGGAGCGCGACCGCCGGTTCCTTCGTCGAAGGGTCCTTGACGAACTCCGTCGCGACCATAAGGCCCAGCCCGCGAACGTCGCCGATCTGGGGGTATCGGGACTGAAGCTCCCGAAGGCGCTCGATCAGGTAGGCTCCCTGGATCCGAGCGTTGTCGAGGAGGTGGTCGCGCTCCATGACGTCGATCGTCGCCAGCGCCGCGGCGACAGCGACCAAGTTTCCGCCAAACGTCGTAGAGTGCGAACCTTGGTCGGGGAAGTCGAGATCGGCTCGCAGTATCGTCGCACCGATCGGGAGGCCGTTCCCGAGCGCCTTGGCCATCGTGACGATGTCCGGAACGACGCCGTGGTGCTCGATCGCAAACCAACGTCCGGTGCGGCCCATCCCGGACTGCACTTCGTCGTCGATGAACAGGATGCGGTGCTCATCCGAGATCGACTTGATCGCCTTGTGCCATCCGGCCGGTGGGACGATGTACCCTCCTTCTCCCATCACGGGTTCGGCGATGAACGCCGCGATATCCTGGGGCGGCAGAACGGTGTCGAAGTACAGCTCCTTCAGGATCTTTGCACAGTAGAGATCGCAGCTCGGATACTCGAGCTTGTACGGGCAGCGGTAGCAGTACGGGGCAGGGATATGGGCCCCTCCCGTGACGTAGGGATTGAACCCACGTCGTTGGACCGACTTCGAGCTCGTCAGCGAGAGCGAGCCCATGGAGCGTCCGTGGAACGAGCCGATGAGGCCGACGACGATCTGGCGCTGACGATGGAAACGCGCGATCTTGAGGGCCGCCTCGGCACTCTCGGTGCCGCTGTTCGTGAAGAAGACCTTCTTCTCGAAGGTCCCCGGGACGATCTTCGTCAGTTTCTCCGCGAGCCGGGTCTGGTTGTCGTAATAAAAATCCGTCCCGGCGAAGTGCATCAGCTTGCCGGCCTGGTCCCGGACGGCGCGCACGACGTCCGGGTGGCAGTGGCCGACGTTCAGGACCGAGATTCCCGCGGCGAAGTCGAGGAGCCGGTTCCCGTCGACGTCCTGCACCCAGATCCCGTTCGCGCTCTCGGCCACGATCGGGCCGGTCTTGGTGCTCGTCATCAGGAACCGTCGGTCTCGTTCGACGATGGCGCGCGCCCGAGAACCCGGGATCGGCGACACCAGGCGGATCCCGCGGGATCCGGAAGGGGGAGTGTTCGGGGAGGCAGGGTCGGCGACCGTAGAAGACGGGCTCGGGCCCAACTTCGCACCCGCCGCGCTAGTTCCA
>JAJYUO010000136.1 GCA_021792485.1 Thermoplasmata archaeon | reverse complement strand
CGCGCAGCCGCTCCGCGATCCGTTCGCGGGCGTCGCGGACCGGAACCCCGAGCAGGTCGGGGACGGTCATCGTTCCCCGACCGAACTCGAGCCGGTAGAGCCGCTCGGTCGCCTCCCGGACCGCTGCCGTGTCGGCGAGGTGCTTCGCGCCGGAGGCCCGGTTCGCCCGCTCGGCCGGCGTTCCGGATCCGCTGCCGAGCGGACGGTCGGAGGCGGGGAGCTCGTGGGCCGGCGGCACGGCGAGAATCACCGGAGGGGGACGGACGAGCTCCTTCCACTTCGGAGGGAGGGCCGCGAGCGCGAGAGCATCCGCGGGGGAGTGCGCCGGGACGGACATCACGACGCCGGTGCCGACCTGTGGGTCGACCAAGGGGCTTGCCAGGACCGGCACCTTCACCCCGGTGAGCGGGACCACCACCGTCTTGCCGATCAACTCGGTCGGCGGAACGACGTGTCCGACCCGTCCGCCATGCTGTTCGGCGAGCCGTTCGGCCCCGGCGCGGGAAACGAGGTATGTCTTCCCTTCGTGGTGCCAGACGCTCAGTCCCTCGTTCTCGGGGATCCAGAGGTTCGTGACCCCGTAGATCGTCTCGGGACGGAGCGTCGCGGTGAGGAGCATCCGTCCATCCTCGAGGCGGAAGGCGATCGTCGCGTAGCGAACGATCTCGGCCGAGCCGCCGCGCGAGAGATCGGTCTCGGACGGGTCGACGGCGACCGGGCCGCAGATCGGACACACCGGGGCGAAGTAGGTCTTCTGGACGAGGGCCCCGTGGCCCTTCAAGCGGTGAAACTGCCACCGGATGAACGCCCGATAGTCCGGGTCCACGGTCGTGACGTAGGCGCTCTCGTCGAACAGGAATCCCATCCGCCGAAGGACCTCGAGATACGTGCGGCCGAGGAACCGGACGGCGGTCTCGGGGTCTTCGAGCTTGGGCCACTCGACCGGATCGACGCCGTTGGTCTCGAGCTCCTGGAGCACTCCGGGGTCCCGGTCCTTGACCCGCTGGGCGAACGTGACGGCCGGCAACCCGGACCCGTGGACGCCGAACGGGAAGAACGTCTGAGCACCCCGCATCCGGTGGAACCGGTGAAGCGCGTCGGCGTAGACCAGTCCCCGAAGGTGCCCGACGTGCAGGAACCCGCTCGTCCCGGGGTAGGCGACGATCGCGTAGAACTTGGCCCGATCTTCGCGGCGGGCGGCCGTGGCGATCTTGGCCTCTCGCCACGCCTCCTGCCAGGAGTGCTCGCGTGCCCGCTCCATCGCGACGGCGAGCGAGCCGGGCGGCCTATTTTAGCGACACCCGACCCGCGCGGCGCGTACAGTCCCTTCGGCGGCCGAGACGGGGAACTCCGAGCGAAGAGCTCATCCCCCGCGCGGTCGCTGCGAACCGTGCCGATGCGGATCATCGAGACGTTCCATTCCCTTCAGGGGGAGGGCCCCCTGACCGGCGTTCGCACGACGTTCATCCGCACGGCTCGCTGCAACCTGAGGTGCACGTGGTGCGACACGAAGTACTCCTTCGGGCCCGGCCGCGAACGGTCGATCGCCTCCCTCCTCCAGGAGGTCGAGCGCAACCGGACCGAGCACGTTTGCCTGACCGGCGGCGAGCCGCTGCTCCAGCGAGAGAGCCTCGGGCTGGTGCGGGCCCTGAGCGCCCGCGGGTTCACCACGGTGATCGAAACCGGGGGTTCGCTGGACGTCCGGCCCTACCTCGCGATCCCGAAGGTGATCCTGAGCGTCGACATCAAGTGCCCCGGGTCCCGGATGGAGTCGCGCAACCTCTGGTCGAACCTGCCTCGATTGCGCCCACGGGATGTCGCGAAGTTCGTGATCGCCGATCGCGCGGATTATCTCTACGCGCGTCGGGCGCTCGCCGAGCATCCGACCCGCGCGCAGGTGATCTTCCAGCCGGTGTGGGGTTCGCCCCCCGGTCGGCTCGCCGACTGGGTCCTTGCCGATCGGCTCAACGCCCGGGTCATGCTCCAAGAGCACAAGGTCCTCTGGGGCGACGTGCCCGGCCGCTGAGGAGCCGCTTTCGGAGGCCCGGGAGCGGGCCCGAGCCCTAATGAGCCTGCCGACTTCGACACCTCGGTACGATGGGAGCCCAACCGTCCGTCGGTCCGCAGGGCGTCGGCGGCCTCGTCGCCGACTTCGGGAAGGCCCGTTCGATGGTGTTTCCGCGGGTGGTCCTCGCAGGTCACGGCGTGCTCGGCGAGATCGGATCGATGTGCACCGACTTCGGCTTCGGCAAGCGGGGGGCGATCATCACCGGGCCGACGACCCTGTCCCTCGCGGGCCAGCGATGCGCCGACCTCCTCGCCGGATCGGGGTTCGAGATCGTCACGGCGATCGCCCACGAGGCGACCGAGGACGAGGTCGAGCGCGTTCGGAAGGAGATCCAGCCGACCCATCCGGGGTTCATCATCGCGGTCGGTGGCGGCTCGAAGATCGACATTGCCAAGGTCCTCGCCGACCGGCTCCGGCTACCGTTCGTGAGCGTCCCCACGTCGGCGGCCCACGACGGGATTTCGAGCCCTCGGGCGTCCCTGCACGGCGCCAAGACCTCGACCAGCATCCAGGCCGCGGTCCCGCTCGGAATCCTCGCGGACACGGAGGTCATCATCCGAGCGCCGTTCCGCCTGCTCGCCTCCGGATGCGCGGACGTCGTCAGCAACCTGACCGCGCTCCTCGACTGGAAGCTCGCGGTACGACTCAAGAACGAGGAATACTCGAGCACGGCGGCCACGCTCGCGGAGTACGCCGCCCAGGAGATCGTCGATCACGCCACCTACATCAAGCCGAACCTGGAGGAATCCGCCTGGATCGCGATCCGCCCGCTCCTCGTGGCGGGGATCGCGATGAGCGTCGCCGGGTCCTCCCGTCCCTGCTCGGGGAGCGAGCATCTTTTCAGCCACGCCCTCGATAAGATCGCGGCGCACCCCGGCCTCCATGGGGAGCAGTGCGGGATCGGCGCGATCATGATGATGAACCTGCACGGGGGCGATTGGCGGCGCATCCAGCGGACCCTCCGGGCGCTCGGCGCTCCCACGAACGCCGAGCAGATCGGCGTGACCGCCGACGAGGTCGTCCAAGCGCTGGCATCGGCCCATTCGATCCGACCCGAACGGTACACGATCCTCGGCGCCAACGGCCTCACGCGCGAGGCCGCCCTGCGCCTCGCCCGCGTGACGGAGGTCATCGGCTGATGGCCGAGATCACGCTGATCGCCCGCGCGGAAGCGCGGGAGGGCTACGAGTTCATCTACCAGGGGGGGGCCCCCGTCTGCCGGACCTGCCCGTACCGGCAGGCGTGCCTCACGCTCGATCCGGGCCGGCGCTACTCGATCGTCCGGGTCCGGCCGATCACCCACCCGTGCGCGTTGCAGGAGGTGGACGCCAACGTGGTCGAGGTGCGCCCGGTCCCGCGCACGCTCGTTGTCGAAGCGCGCGCGGCGACCGTCGGCGCCCGCGTCGACGTCGGCCGCTATCCGTGCGCCCGCCTCGACTGCGCCCACTGGTCGGTGTGCGCCGGACCATCGCTCCCGTCCAAGCAGCAGTACCACATCGAGCGCGTCGACGCCGCTCCGGTCGACTGTCGCATCGGCAGAACGCTCAAACAGGTCGAGGCGGTCTAGCGCGCGTGCGGGGCTGTGGGGTAGCTACGGGCCCGAG
>JAJYUO010000135.1 GCA_021792485.1 Thermoplasmata archaeon | reverse complement strand
GAGGAGAAGGAGATCCTTCTCGAGATTCGGCGCGAGATGGGGCTCCCGTACGACGGTCGGGCCCGGCCGTCGCGCGCCCGGTGCGCCCGCTGTCGCTGGCGCACGGCCTGCGACGCCCGGCTCTAGGCCCGCCGCTTCTTCCGGACGAGGTAGACGTCCGTTCGGTACGGCAGCTCGATCCGCGCCCGCCCCCGGGTTTCGGGGTCCCGGGCGATGAGATCCCGTACCGCCCGAACGATGCGCGCCCGCTCGCGGGCGGGCCGCACGGCGATGGCGCTCACCGAGGCGAACCGATCGACGACCGTCGTGGGCGTGAGCCCCTGGACGTACCGGAAGGAGCGCTCCACGACCGGCCCGAACGGGAGGTCGCCCCGTTCCAGCGCCCGCCTCCATCGCCGCCCCCGCGAGCGAGGTACGTTGCGCGTGAACCGGTCGATGAGGCGACCGACCGCGCCGACCCAGGGAACGGACTCGTCCCGTCGGTTCCAGATCAACGCGACCCCGCCTCCGGGGCGCAGCACGCGGGCGATCTCTCGGAACGCCGGACGAGGGCGGAACCAGTGGAACGCCTGCGCCGCGACGACCGCGTCGGCGATGTTCGGCGGCAGCGGGATCGCTTCGGCGACGCCGTCCAGCACGGCAAGGTCGGGCAGCTGGCGAGCGAACTCCGCGCGCATGCCGGGTGTGGGCTCGATCGGCACGACCGTGGCTCCGACCGTCCGCAAAAGGCGCGTGAGCTTGCCGGTGCCGCTACCGAGCTCGACGATCGTGGAGGTCGGCCCTAGGTGGAACTGCGTTGCGATGTAGCGGACCGCCGCGATCGGGTACTCCGGCCGCCCCCGCTCGTAGGCCCGCGCGGCACGATCGAATCCCCGCACTGCCGGATGCGTTCGAGCGCGCGTCGTCGTTCGCCGATCCATCGTTCGGCGCCGATCCCTCGAGCCCTTAACACCGTCGTGGGAGCATCGCCGTCAGGCGTTAGTCCGTCGTCGACCTGCCCGGGCGTGCCGCTCCCCCGACCGCCCCACCGCGCCGTGGTCTTCGACCTGGGCGGCGTCGCCGTTCGATGGAGCGACGAGCCCACGTTTCGCAAGGTCGCCCGGCACCTCGGTCTCCCCCATAGGCGGGTCCGCGCCGCAATGGTCGCCGCCGAGGGCCCTCTCGAGCGGGGCGTGCTTTCGCTCGCGGAGTACTGGGATCGGGTGGGACGCCGGCTTCATCGCCCGATCCCCCCAGCGGTGCGTCGTTGGTGGATCGAGGAATTCGAGAGGCACGCCCGACCGGATCCGGCCGTGACGCGCTGGCTGGCCCGCCTCCGAAACCGGGGCGTCGTCGTGGCATGCCTCTCGAACACCGACGCATCGCACGTGCGGATCCTTCGCCGTAACGGCTGGCTTCGCCCGTTCTCGCCGGCGCTCGTGTCCAACGAGCTGGGTGCTCTCAAGCCGTCGCGTCGGGTCTATGTGCTCGCGCGTCGTCGGCTCGGCCTCCCGGCGCCGGACATCTACCTCCTCGACGACCGAGCCGTCAACGTCGCCGGTGCCCGGCGGGCGGGCTGGACGGCCCGGCGGTTTCGGGGCCTCGCCGACGCCCGACCCCACGTGGAGCGATGGCTGCGCCGCCGTACCGGCACGCGAGAGGGACGGGACGCACGGTGAGGCGATCGAGTCCGGCGAGGTTCACGCGGCGCGCTCCCCCGCTCCCTTCGAAGGGGGGAGTCCGTCGGCCCTAGCCGGAGACCCGGGAACGCCCCGTTGTGCTCCGTGCGGCAAGCACCAAAGGTTTTGACGCGCGCCGGACTCGGGCGCGGAGCCATGCCCGAGGTACCGAACGAGCGCACCCTCGTCCTGGTGAAGCCGGACGGCGTCCGCCGAGGGCTTATCGGCGAAGTCGTCGCGCGGCTCGAGCGGAAGGGGCTCACCGTGGTGGCGGCCCGCATGCTTCGGATCCCGCCGGCCACGGCGGAAACGCACTACGCGGAGCACAAAGACAAACCGTTCTACGGCGAGCTGGTGGGGTACATCACGTCGGCGCCGGTCTTCGCGATGGCGATCGAGGGCCGCTCGGCGATCGCGGTCGTGCGCGCACTGATCGGGGCCACCGATCCGGCGAAGGCGGCGCCCGGCACGCTCCGCGGGGACTTCGCTCTCGCGATGACCTCGAACCTCGTCCACGCCTCGGACTCGGCAGCCTCGGCCGAGCGCGAGCTCGCCCTGTACTTCCACGAGAAGGACTACCTCTCGTACACTCGGACCGACGCCGAGTACTTCTGACATGACGCCTTCGATCGGCCGGGCCGCCGAACGCCTGCGGGCCGGGGGGCTGGTCGTCTATCCGACCGACACGCTCTACGGGATCGCAGCCGACGCAACCGACTGGGAGGCGGTCGAGGCGCTGATCCGCCTCAAGGCGGCGGCCCGGGGCCAACCGATCTCGATCGCCGTTTCCTCGACCGAGGAGATCGAGCCGCTCGCCGAGCTCGGCGATGGGGCCCGATCGTACGTGCGGACGCACCTGCCGGGTCCGTACACCCTCCTCGCCCGCCCTTCCGCTCGGGCGCGCCGCGAGCTAGCGCCGCCGATTGCCGGTGAGAATCCGACGATCGGGATCCGGATCCCGGACCATCCCCTCGCCCGCGAGCTCGCGCGGGTCATCGGGCCGATCACCGCGACGAGCGCCAACCCGCACGGATCTCCATCGGCCCGGTCGATCGCCGAGGCGCGCGCGCACTTTGGAAGCGCGGTGGGATACATCGACGGCCCTCCCCGTCCGTCGGGTATTCCGTCGACGCTCGTGGACCTCACCGGCCGCGCCCCCCGGCCCCGATCGCGCGCCTGAGGGACCGTGGCGCCATATCCCAGCGACCTCGACCGGTGGCGAGCCGCCGCCCGCATCTCCGCGCGCGCCCGCGACCTCGGCGTTCGCGCGATCGCTCCGGGAGTCGAACGACGCGCGGTCGCGGAGAAGATCGAGTCGTTCATCCGCTCCCAAGGCGCGGAGCCGGCGTTTCCTGCCAACCTCTCCCGGAACGTCGAGGCGGCCCACTACACGCCGTCGATCGACGATACGGGGACCTTCGACGAAGGCGATCTTGTGAAGGTCGACGTCGGAGCTCACATCGATGGCGCGATCGCGGACACCGCGGCGACCGTCGAGGTAGGGGGGGGCCGCCGGCACGAGAGCCTGAAGCGGGCCGTCGACGAGGCGGTACTGGCCGGGATTGCCCGGATCCGGCCCGGCGGAGCGATCGATGACGTCAGCCGGGCCATCGAGGCGTCGATCCACGCCCGCGGGTTCCGGCCGATCCAGGATCTCACGGGCCACAAGATCGACCGCTACCTGCTCCATGCCCACAAAGCCGTCCCGAACGTGGGAGGGATGAGCGGAGAGCGGTTCGAGGAGGGGGAGATCGTCGCGATCGAGCCGTTCGCAACGAACGGCGTGGGCCACATCGCCAACGGACCGTTCGGCAACATCCAACGGTTCCGTAGGGATCCGGGCAGCTCGGACCCGGTGCTGGCCAACCTGTTCTCCCGGTTCCGGACGCTGCCGTTCACTGTGCGCTGGTGCCCCGAGCCGGCCGAGCAGCACGCCCTCCGTCGAGCCCGCAAGCACCTGCAGTTGTACCCGATCTTCCTCGAGCGGGCCGGAGGGCTCGTCGCCCAGGCGGAGCACACGATCTTGGTAGG
>JAJYUO010000134.1 GCA_021792485.1 Thermoplasmata archaeon | reverse complement strand
CGGGTGGGCCCGAGATGAGCCCGGGATCGGTACCGAGCCGATCCGGAAGGAGCGTGCGCGCCTCTTCTCGGTCGCCTTCGGTCGGGTGCGCGGGGCGGCCGTCATGGATCTGCCTCGGGGGAGCCGTTCCGGTTCAAGTGTGCATCGATGCGCCGAATGCGGTCCGTCAGCTCCTCGACCTTCGTCTCGTGCTCCCGTACCACGGCGGCGGGGGCTCGTGCTCGGAATCCCGGATCCGCGAGACGTGCGCGGCTCCTTTCCCGGAGGGCGACCAGCTTCTCGCGCTCGCGCGCGAGGGCCTCGTTCGCCTCCGCGGACCCTTCGGGTCGTTGGATGCTCACCTCCCCGAAGGGGGCCACTCGGCTCGACGCGTTTTCGGGTCCTCGCGCGTCCGGAGCGAGGATCGTGAGAGGCCCAACCCGGGCGAGCCGTTCGACCGTCCCCTGCTGCCGGCGGAAGAGAGTGACCCGATCCGGGGTCCCGGGGCGTACCCACGCGGGTGAGACCTGATCGGCTCGGATGTTCTCCTCCGAGCGCAGGCGGCGGAGGAGCCGCACCGCCTCGAGCACCGGCTCCATCTCCGCCTCTGCGGCCGGGTCGGGCGCCAGTTCGTCCTCGGGCCAGGGCGCGAGGGCCAGCAACTCGCCGTCATGCGGGTAGGAGTGCCAGAGCTCCTCTGTGACGTGGGGCACAAACGGGTGCAAAAGGCGTAGCGTGCGCTCGGTGACGAAGAGGAGCGTTGCCCGCGCGGCTCGTTGAGTCGGGCTCCCCCTCGCACCGGCGAGCCGGTCCTTGACGATCTCGAGGTACCAGTCGGCGATGTCGTGCCAGAGGAACTGGTATAGCGCGCTGGCGGCCCGCGAGACCTCGAAGGAGGCAAGGGCCCGGTCGACCTCGTCGCGCGTGCGGGCGTAGCGAGAGAGAATCCACCGGTCCTCGAGGGCCGTTTCGGATCCGAGCACCGGCGGAGCCCGGGGGGCCGGCGTGTCCGCCGGGGTGTGGAGGAGGGTGAACCGGCCGACGTTCCACAGCTTCGTAAGGAAGTTCCGGGCGCCGTCTAGGGGCGCCGGCCCGAACGGACCATCCTCTTCGACGGGGTTCGGGAAGGTCAGGGAGAAGCGCAGAGTGTCCGCTCCGCGCTCCCGGATCACGTCTAGGGGGTCCGGCGAGTTGCCGAGGTGCTTCGACATCCGTCGGCCCTCCGCGTCGCGCAACATCCCGGTGAACACGACGTCAAAGAACGGCGGCTGTTCGGTGAACTTGAGGCCCGCCATCATCATCCGGGCGACCCAGAAGAACATGATGTCGCGGCCGGTGACGAGGACCTTCGTCGGATAGTAGTGGGCGAGCTCGCCGGTCGGCTCGGGCCATCCCAGCGCGAGGAACGGCCACATCCAGCTCGTAAACCATGTGTCGAGGACATCCGGATCCGCGGCGATATCGGAGCGATGGCACGAGGGGCACTCGCTCGGCTCGGGGACGGAGGCGAACTCGTTCCCGCACGAACGGCATGTGTAGACCGGGATGGGGTGGCCCCAGAGGATCTGTCGGGAGATGCACCAGTCCTGAATCGACTCCATCCACCGGAAGTAGGTGAGGTTCCATCGCTCCGGGTGGATCCGAATCCGGCCCTCCCGTACCGCGGCGATCGCGGGCGCGGCGAGCGGTTGCATCCGCACGAACCACTGGTTCGAGAGCCGGGGCTCGACAATCGCCTCCGATCTCTCCGATCGGGCGACCGAGTGACGGAACCTCTCGCGCTTGACCAGGAGGTTTCTCGCTTCCAGCTCCGTGACGGCCCGCTCCCGCGCGAGGTCGCGATCGAGGCCCTGCCACTCGGCCGGCACGTCGGGCCCGTGGAGCCGGGCCCGGCCATCGAATATCTCGGCGGGCATCACGAGGTCGGGATGGCGCCGAAAGATCTCGTAGTCGACCAGGTCGTGCCGCGGGGTCACTTTGAGAGCGCCGGTGCCGAACGCCGGGTCGATCGCCTCATCGGTAATGACGGGGACGATGCGGTCCACGAGTGGCACGCGCACCCGTCGCCCCACCGCTGCGAAATGGCGCGTGTCGGAAGGGTGGACGGCAACCGCCACATCTCCGAGGATCGTTTCCGGTCGAGCGGTCGCCACCACCATTCCTCCGGGGCTGCCGTCGGCCCACGGATACCGAACGTAGTACAGCGTCCCTTCCTCCTCCGAGTGCGTCACCTCGAGGTCGGAGATCGCGGTCTCCAAGCGAGGATCCCAGTTGACCATCCGCTCGCCCCGATAGATCAACCCCTCCCGGTAGAGCCGGACGAACGCCTCGCGCGTCGCGCGACTTGCGAGGGCGTCCTTCGTGTAGCGGAAACGGGACCAGTCGATCGAGAACCCCGCCGCCTCGAACTGCGCGCGGATGCGCGCCTCGTGTTCGTGGCGCCATTTCTCGAGGTGTTCGAGCGCTTCGCTCCGCGCGAGCGTCTCGAACCGAACCCCCTGCTTCGACAGGCGGCGGCGTACCTCGACCTGCGTCGCGAGCCCCGCATGGTCGACCCCGGGAACCCACAGCGTCGGCCGGCCCTGCATGCGGGCCCGGCGCACCAGCACGTCCATCACGGTGCCGCCGAGCATGTGGCCCATGGTGAGGACCCCGGTCACGTTGGGAGGAGGAAGGGCAAGCGCGAACGTCGGCTCCTTCGGGCGATCGGGAGCTCGGAAGGCCGCGACGCGCGCCCACTCCTGCTGCCAGCGGCGCTCGATCGGCCCCGGCTCGAACCGGGCGGCCAGCGGCGTCCGGTCCGGCGTCGCGGACGTCTCTGCCACCGGCATCGGCCGAACCCACCGTGGCACGGTCAAAGACGTTTGCGAGGCGGAGGAATCAACCCGAGCGGGCCCGCGTTTGGGGAAACAAGAGGACGTCCTTGATCGACGGGGAACCGAGGAGCGCCATCACGACCCGGTCGATCCCGATGCCGATCCCGGTGGCGGGGGGCATCCCGTAGCGCATCGCGGCGACGAAATCCGCGTCGTAGGCGTACGTCTCCTCGCCTCGCGCGCTCAGTTGCTCGCGGAACCGCCGTTCCTGCTCCTCCGGGTCGTTGAGCTCCGTGTAGGCGTTCCCGAGCTCAAAGGAGCGAACGAAGATCTCAAACCGCTCGACACGACCCGCCTTGGTCCGGTGGCGCTTCGCGAGCGGCGTCGTGCTCGCGGGGTGATCGACCACGAAAGTGACGTGATCGATCGTCGGCTCCACGTAGTGCTCGAACAGCTTGTCGAGGAACACGCCGGGAGGGGAGTCGTCCGGAACGGTGGCTCCGATCGCCCGCGCCCGAACCCGGAGCTGGTCCACGTCCAGATCCGCGACGTGGGATATCCCGCTCGCGCGTTCGAGGCTCTCCACGAAGTCAAGGGTCGGGAACGGAGGGCGGAACCGGTCGGCTGCGGCGCGGACTTCCGGATCGTCGGGCAGCCACTCTTGCGTCCTCGCGGCGAGGCGCTCGAGCAGGGACTCGGCGAGCTGGCGCATATCCTGGTAGTCCGCGTAGGCCCAGTACGCTTCCAGCATCGTGAACTCGGGTGAGTGCGTCGTGTCCAGATCCTCGTTGCGGAAGCAACGGCCGATCTCGTAGACCCGCTCGAGCCCTCCGACGAGCAGGCGCTTGAGCGAGAGTTCGAGCGCGATCCGCAACTGGAGCTCCTCGTCCAGGTACCGGGAACGTGTCACGAAGGGCGCGGCGGCGGCCCCGCTCGCTACGGGGAGGAGGACCGGCGTCTCGACCTCCA
>JAJYUO010000133.1 GCA_021792485.1 Thermoplasmata archaeon | reverse complement strand
CAGTTGGCCGTGCTCCTCGGCGGTCGCTCCCTTGACCTCGGCGACGTTCTCCAGAAGGAGACATCGCTTGGCACGGCCCGAGAGCCCGAGCACGAGCGGTGGTTCGTCCGTGCGATGAGAGATCGCCCGCGCCTCGTGGAGGACCTGGACCTCCTGGGAGTGGGTGCGCACGAGATAGACGATCGTGTGGTTCGCCGAGTTGGCGTGCGCGAGCAGGGGAGCGAGCGTCGCGACGGTCTTGCCGGAGCCCGTCGGGGCCTGCACGAGGAGCGATCCTCCCTGCTCGGCGACGCGGCTGACGGCTTCCACGACGGCCTCTTGGCCGAGCCGCGGTCGATACGGGAAGAGCGACGTAGAGCGCTCGGAGCCCTGTGCTTCGCGGGAGTTCACGGACGTTGGCCGACCACCTCGGCCCGAGCGCTTTAAGCTAAGGGTCGAGCGGCACGGCGCCGATGGGTGTTCTGGCTTCGGTCGCGCCTCACCCGCTCGGCGCCGGGGACCGGCCCCGTGGGGATCCGCCTGAGCGCGGGCGACGGCCGCCGCCGGTTCCTCCCGGCGACCCGCCCTTCTACGGCAGCTCGGCGAGCACGCGAAGATCGGCCCGGACGGCCTTCACGCTGTCGGCGAACGCGGCGCGCTCCGAGGGGGTGATCTCGACCTCGACGATCCGCTCGACGCCGTTGCGTCCCAGGACCGCCGGGACCCCGAT
Source organism: Thermoplasmata archaeon (assembly GCA_021792485.1). GTDB lineage: Archaea > Thermoplasmatota > Thermoplasmata > Lutacidiplasmatales > UBA184 > Lutacidiplasma. The sequence goes on along the minus strand of JAJYUO010000133.1, from coordinate 3,062 downwards.
GGTGACCTCCTTCTCCCCGAACTCTCCGTGGAGGCGGGCGGTGATCGGCAGCAGCCGATGTTCGTTCCGGGCGACCGCGGCGACGAGCTCGGCCTGGCTCGCCGACGGCGCGTAGTAGGCGCTCCCGCTCTTCAAGAGGTTCACGATCTCCGCCCCGCCCTTCTTCGTCCGCTCGACGATCGCGTTCAAGCGCTCGGCCGGAAGGAGGCGGGAGAGGGGAACGCCGCTCACGCTGGTCAGAGAAAGGATCGGGACCATCGTGTCGCCGTGCGTGCCCAGCACGAAGCCGGTAACGTCCCGAGGGGCGACCCCGAGGGCCTCGGCGACGAACCAGCGGAAGCGCGCGGTGTCGAGCGTGCCGGACTCGCCGAAGACCCGCCCGGCCGGCTGGCCGCTCACGTCCTGGAAATAATGGGTCATCACGTCGACCGGGTTCGATACGACGAGCACGACCGAGTTCGGGGCGTGCGCCTTCACGGCCTCGGCGTGCGTGCGGATGATCTTCGCGTTCACGCCGAGCAGATCCGACCGGCTCATCCCCGGCTTGCGGGCGATGCCGGCGGTCTCGATGACGATCTCCGAGCCTCGGATCGCGGCGAGGTCGGTCGTCCCCGAGATCCGGGTGGAAAAGCCGAGGATCGGGGCCGACTCCTGGATGTCGAGCGCCTTCCCCTGCGGAAGGCCGTCGATGATGTCGATCAGGACGACCTCGTGCGCCACATCCGCTTCCGCGAGGCGCTGGGCCAACGAGCCGCCGATGTTTCCCGCTCCGAGAACGGTGATCTTGGAGACGTCTGCCATCTCATCCCTCGGCGCCGGTCACGCATCCGCGGGTAAAACCCCCACCCTTCCCCGATCCCCCCTCGCTTTCCGGCCGGGCGAAAGGTTGATTCTATAACCGGTCCCATTCCGATGGATGCCCGACCCGTCGTCGGTGCTCGCGAGCACCGAAGAGCGAGAGAAGTGGCAGCACCGCCTTTCCTTGCTCCAAGCCATGCTTCGTGAGACCCGGGCCCAACGTCTCCGGCTCGAGCGCCGGCTGGTCGTTCTCCGCCGGGAGATCGCCCATCTCACCGAGCTGGCCCGGCCTCACAGCGGCCGAGGAGTTCGCTTGCCTCACGAGGAGGTGACCGATGGCTCGCGCTCCCCCATCCGCTAGTTCGACCTCCGTGCTCCGGGCGGAACAGGAGCGCGTGGAGCGGGAACTCCAGCGCCTGCGCCGGGAGGAAGAGGATCTCCGGGACCAGATCGGCCAAGCCCGGGAACAGGTTCGGTACTACGACGGCCTCCTCAAGCAGCTCAAGGGCGAGTGGTCGCGCGCCCCGAGCGTCGGCGACATCGTGCGACGCATGGGCTAGTGCGGTCGCACCGTGCACGTTACCGTCTACGGAGCCGGGGCGATCGGGAGCCTGCTGGGGGCCCGCCTCGCCGCGGCGGGCCACGACCTGCTCCTGGTCGGGAGCGCCGCCCATGTGACCGCGATCCGGGACAGCGGCCTTTGCATCGAGGGCGAGGGAGCCGGTACCTGGCGGATCCCGACCGCGACGAAGCTGCCCCATCCCCTGTTCGCCGATGCCGTGCTGATGACCGTCAAAGGGTACGACGTGGAATCCGCGGCCCAGGCGCTTGCCGCGGCCCTCGCTGGCCCCGTGCCGGTCCTGCTCCCCCAGAACGGGCTCGGCATCGAGGACCGGTTTGCCCGGGGAGTCGCCCGGGCGGACGCCGGGTCCCGGCCGATCGCCGTGCGGGCGGTCGTGACCCTCCCGGCGACCACCGTGCGGCCCGGCGTGGTCCGGCAGGCCGGCCGCGGGGAGGTAAGGCTGGCGTCGCCGACCTCGGTCCCGACGGAGATGGCGCGGTGGATCATCCTCTTCCACGATCTCCTCGCCGACGCCGGCGTTCCGGTTACCTACGTTCCCGACCTCGACCGAGCGCTCTGGACGAAGGCGGTCGTGAACGGGGCGATCAACCCCGTCACGGCGGCCCATGGGGTCCTCAACGGGGCGCTGGCCCGCGATCCGCATCGCGAGATCTCGGAGCGCCTCCTCGCCGAAGGGATCGCCGCGGCCCGGGCCGGCGGCCACGCGCTCGACCGCGAAGAGGTCGCGGCCGAGTTCGCGCGCACGGTCCGGGCGACCGCGGAGAACCGCTCGAGCATGCTTCAGGACATCGACCGCGGCCGTCGGACCGAGATCGGCACCATCTCCGGCGTTCTCTGGGAAACGGGTCGGGCCCACGGGATTGCGATGCCCCTCACCGAGGAGTACATCGCCCGGATCCGGGCCCGCGAGCCCCGGGCGGCGCAACCATCTTAGTCCCGGGCGACTGCGCCGGGCGTGGTGGCGAAGCGCGGCGTGCAGCAGGCGTCGGTCCGGGGCCGGCGGGTGCTCGTGCGCGTGGACTTCAACGTCCCCCAGCTACCGAACGGTCAGGTCGCCGACGACCGCCGGATCCGGGAGGCACTCCCGACCCTCGATCACCTCCGGACCGCCGGCGCCCGCACGATCCTTATGAGCCACCTCGGCCGACCGGGCGGCCGGCACGATCCCCAGTTCACCTTGCGCCCGATCGCCCACCGGTTGAGCGCCCTGCTGGGCCAGCCCGTACCGATGGCGTCGGACTGCGTGGGGATCGAGGCGATCCAGCAGACGGCCCGCCTCGCGAACGGCCAGTTCCTGCTGCTGGAGAACCTGCGCTTCCACCCCGGCGAGGAGGCGAACGACGCCGCCTTTGCCGCCCAGCTCGCCCAACTGGGCGAGGTCTTCGTCCAGGAGGCGTTTGGCTGCGTCCACCGTGCCCATGCGTCGACCGTGGGAGTGCCCAAGCTGCTGCCGTCGTACGCCGGGCTCCTGGTGCAGCGGGAGGTCCAGGAGCTCTCTCGACTGCGTGACGGCCCGGAGCATCCGTACGTCGCGATTGTCGGGGGGGCGAAGGTGCGGGACAAACTGCCGCTCCTTCGGAGCTTCCTCGGCCGCGCCGACGTGCTGCTGATCGGCGGAGCGCTCGCCCACCCGTTCCTTGCCCACCGGGGTGCGCCGATCGGAGGGGAGGCGGTTTCGGCG
>JAJYUO010000006.1 GCA_021792485.1 Thermoplasmata archaeon | reverse complement strand
GGCAGAAGCCGCCTGCGAACGAGCCCCGCTGGGCGCCGTAAGATCGCTTACCGGGGCCGCTGATGCATCGGGGCCGTTGCCGGAATCCGATACCGCGAGGGCCCCACGGCTCTCTTCCCCGGCCGGCAGAAGTGGGTCTTGGAGGAAGGAGACGACGGTCTCGTACGCCGTGAACCAACCATGAAGCCGGTCGCGAAGGGCCTTCTCCGCAGCGTCCCCCGCTTCTTCGTAGGCCTTAATCCGTTCCTTCTCCACATGCGAGAGTTCCCGGAGGTGCGTAAGCTCCTCGCGGGCTTGGCATTGCTCCCCTTTCAAATCGGCGATCTGTTGCGCCAAGACGGCGCGCTCGCGCTCGGTCTCGTCCCGCGCGTCCTTCGCCATCGTGAACCCGATTAGGGCTTCGTTCATTCGTTCCACCTCGCCTTGGGTCCGTACAGTAACCTCGTGGAGTTGCTGGTGGGCTCGCGCGACCTCTTCTCGGGCGGTCTGGACGTCGCGTTGGGCCCGGAAAAGCTCTTGCTCGGCCCGCACGATGCTTCCTCGCATCTTCCGCAGGTGGGCCAGGTCGCGGTCGTACCGCTGCTCGAGCTCCGCGCAGCGGCGAAGCGTGAACGACGCCCGCCAGGAGCGGAAGTAGCGTTTGCGCGCGGCCTTGACGAGACGATCGAGGTCTCGGACGGGCCGAGTCCCCCACCCCGCCTCGGCCTCCTCTAAGAGCTCGTGCGCCTCGTAAAACTCAATGCATTCGCGATTCGGCTCCGCGTCGGCTTCGGCCTTGGCCATGTCCTTGCTAAGAGCTTGAATCTGCCCGCGAAGGCAGCGGCGTTGGATGGTCGACGTCAGACTCTCGGTGACGGAAGCAATTTGCGTCGGCGAGCTCGTGTCCCAAGATGCGGGACCGGCCCGGTCGCTAGTCACCGCAGTGCCCGCTTTCTTTCGGAGCCGCCGTACTGTTCCCGGGTCTAGATGGAGCGCCGTGGCGGCGGCGTACGAGGAGGTCACGGTGGGGTTAGACCGATAAAACTCCGCAACGCGCTCCCGGTTCGTCCTCGGCTGGGGTTCTCTATCGTTTGGGCGGCCCGTCGCTCCCCGAACTATGTTCTTGGTGGGTGGGCTGGAGGCCATCTCGGTCTCTGCGGGTGACATGGTCGCCGCTTCCTCCGTCCTCAATCTGAATTCAGGAACTATCCCGCGGATAAACGTTTGGGAATTTTGTGCCACACCGACGCCGAACAGGGCTTCCGCGGGGGTGCCCTCCGGCTCCCTCTATCGCATTCCCACCGGTCCCCCTACCCGCCCTCCCTCGGCGTCCTGGCCGCCCCTCCCTTACTACCTCCCTCTCCCATCCTCCCTCCCGTTTTCCTAGTTCGTTCGTCCGTCCGCCTCGCGCGCGCGTGTGCGTGCAAGGGCCCTCCCACGGTTCCCCGCGTCTGACGGACCGAGCGCGGAGTGCACGTTTGAACGCTCAACCGTGGTCCGGGGGTCGAACGTGCTAGGCGCGGACGCCGACCTTCTTCCCTGCCGGCAGGCGCTCCGCGACGCGGTCGGTGCCGTCGTTCCGGGGTCGATCGCGACCGAGCCGCGAGAAACGATCGCCCCGGTGACGAAGTCGGACGGGGCACGACCGTGGCTCGGTAGTCGCGGCCATTCCGCGGAAGGTAAAGCGGCCGCCGCGGGATCGTCGGGCTCCCGTTACCGAACAGGGACCGAACGAGGTGTTCGGATCCCCGCGCCGGATCCATGAAGGGCACGCGGGGGTTGTGCTGAAAGGTTTCGATTCCGCGACGGTCGCGTCTCCGCCGTACCGGCCGGTTGGCCGTCGCTCGTTCCCGGGGGAGCTCCTCCGGAGGAACGGGGACGCCCGAGCCCGGCAGGGAGAAGGCCCGCGCCCGGTCACGCCGAGGCGAGGTCGACCATCACGACGTCCTTGGCGGAGCGCATGCTCTTGAACGAAAGCACGAGGCGGCCCTTCCCGTCCCGGGGGAAGCGGGCGGTCTCGATCTCGGTCTCCGGCGGCTGAACGAGGAGATGGACGATGCTCCCGGTGGCGGTGTCGACGACGACGTTGTCGAGCGTGCCGCGGATCTCGCCGTCGGTGTCGGTGACGGTCTTGCCCTGGAGCTCGGTCAGGAACTTCCGCATGGGGGTTCTCGATGAGGGGGTCAACTCTTCGTCGCTATAGAAACGCCGGTCCATCCCGAAGCGGGAAACGGGTGCGGAATGCCGGGCGGCGAACGGGTAGGCGGCCTAATCCTGATCCGGTCGCCGGCCGATCCGCCCGATCGGCTGACCGCGGATGTCGATGAGACCGAGCGGCTCGTCGCACGTCATGCAGATCCCCGCCCCCTCCTCCTTCGACTCGATGATCGGGTGGGCGCATCTCTCCGTGCGGGGTCCTCCGGCCGCCTCCGCAGCGCCCCGGTCCGCGTTCGTCGCTATCGCCCCTCCGTCTCGCTCCGCCCTCGCGCGGCTCATCCCCTAAGCCTCGGGGGTCGGCGGCGACGGGGAAGCGCGGGCCGCCGTCTGTTCGGGCGTTCGGTCGAACTTACCCGCCCGCGCCTCGCGGATCATCTCCCGGAGGAACTCGGCAATGCCCTCGCTCTCTCCCATCTCCATCACGTCAAGGTGGAAGTGCCCCGTCTCGGCGTAGTAGGGGGCGATGTACGCCCGTAGGGCGCGCCGATTCGCCTCCACCTCCGTGCCTCAAGCCTCGCGCCACGAGCCGTGCGTACGTAGAGCGGGTCCGAGAGCCAGTCTAGGATCGTTCCGGCACGTCGCACGGCATCGCAGCATAGACCCTCCTCAATGCTTCGCGCAATCGGTCCCGCCGACGATAGAACCCCGGCCGAGATCCAACCCCGATCAGGATTAGCATGGGGCCATCGACTTCGAAAAGGAGGCGATAGCCGTCGTCCCAAAAATGAGCTACTCGGATCCCCGGTCGAGAACTCCGTCGGAGAGGAACGACCGTGTAGCCCGGCCCCGGGGTGAACGGGCGTCAGCGAAGATTTGCGAGGATGTGCCAGAACTCTTGCCGAACGTCCGGGGGGAGTGCCCAGAAATCGGCATCGAAGAACCGCGCTCGAACTACCGGAAGGGCCGTCACCGGCCCCTGCGCGCCTTGGATCCGCGGTACTTCGCGTACAAGGTGTCGATCGGTTCCAGCCTCACCTTCCCGGCATGCACCGCATCCAACCGCGCCTCCATCTCCTGGAACCACGGATCCTTCTCCTCAGGCTCCTCGGGGATGCCGCGAATCACGTCGTCGTAGCTTCTTCCCGCGGATTTTAGGCGCTGCAATTCGGCCCGAGTCGAGGCGCGGACCGGTATCGTGGTGAGCGGATCCGCGGACACTTTCATAGCTCCTATGGTCATCATGACACTAATCGTTGCGTAGCTGGGCCGGCAGGTTTCCTAGGTCGTGCTCCCGTCACTACGGGGCCCGTCCGCCGTTCGGGCGCACCCGCCGTAGCTCAAAGGTCGCGATGGAACTCACGACGAAGCTCTCTCCGTTCGCCTCCTGTTGCTCGGCCGGCGACCCCGTCGCCGATCGCCCCGAAGGAGCGGACGTTCGTCGCGGCGGCTGCTCGGCCGGGATTGGATTCGAACTTCCTGCCCACGCTGAAGGCGGGCCTGAGGGACCGGCGGCGCCGGGCTATATGGCGGAGAGCGATATTTGGCCCGACTTCGCAGCGGGATGGCCTATCACGGAAGAGGCCCGGCACCGTGACCCAAGGCTCTCCCCGAACGAGAGTTTGAAGAGCGGCCGGGTACTTGCGTGACGCCATGGCGGGGGAATCCAACTGGAAGGTACAGTGGAACCGCCCGGTCGGAATCTACAGCGGCGCGCAGCCGCGCTGTTTTCAGATCGCCAACAACGGTCCGGGCACGATCACCGTGTTCGTGAGGAACGCATGGGGAGGCGGGCTTCCCTCGATTCACGGGGTCCCGGTGTATCCCGGCAACAGCATCGAGGTGGAAGGGGTCGAGCTGATCCTTCAGCTCCCCGGGTTCGACGACCCTCGGTTCGGGCAGAACGCGAGCCCGGGAATCGGGGAAGCCTCCTACGCGCAAGGAACGCTCCGGCCCGCCGGACCGTGAGCCCACCGTTGCCATCCGTGGCTGTGCCTCGACCGGCCGAAAGGAACCGTTACGTTCGGGCACGCGTGCGACCTTACAACTCCCCACCCACTCTGGTAATCGGTGAGGGGCCCGAGGGTTGGGCAGAGCACGCGGGATGGACCGGGAGCACCGACTGCGCGGAACGCCGCCCATCCCGCCCTTGGGTACACCTACCAAGGGCCATAGTACACGTTGCAGTGCCCGCATCTAGGGCAGCTCCACCCGGTTGAGCACATCGGGTTGGGATACGGCGGGTTCGCTTGGAAGCAGAAATACGGGAGACTGCACCCGCATCCTGCGAGCGGATTTCCCATAGGGTCCAAACAGTTCCCGCACACGTGGATCGCACCTGTATCACCCGACCGTCGGGCTGACTATTTGAAACACGCTGGCGGGGGGCGGCGTTCCGAGCAAGGCTCTCCTACGAGTTCCACCGCTCCCTTCGGCTCGATTACGGTCTACCCCCCACACATGAGGGACTCGGGGGAGAAATAGCGGGCACGGGGTTCACCGCGGTCGAGCCGGTACCGTCCCTGGGCCGGCGACGCGGCCGGCCATGGAAGAGGACCGGCGCCGGACGGTAGAACCGTCGCCCGCGGACCGTGAGTCAGAGGGTCGCGGGAGGGAACCCGAGTCTCGGAACGATGCCGGCCGCGACGACCATCACAGTGAGATCCGCGGTGCCGACGAGAGGGGTCGAGTTGGCCCTCACGCACGGCCGGGAGGAGTTGCGCCGGCGCCACGGGTCGTTGAGGACCGAGGGAACTCGGCGATCCGCTCGCCCGCGCGATTCGTCGCTGGAGGCCCCGAAGAGGTCGTGAACCCTCACCGGCGGGAGGTGCTGGAGATCGCTCGACGCTACGGGGTCCGCCGGCTCCGCATCTTCGGCTCCATTCGACGCCACGAGGGGCGCCCCGATAGCGATCTCGATCTGCTCGTAGAATGGGGGCCCGACCGGAAACCGCTGGCGTGGCTGCAGATGCCCATCGAACTCCGGAAGGTCCTCGGACGGAACGTGGACCTCGTCGCGCTGGACGCAGTGCACTGGGCGATTCGTCCCCAGGTCGATGCGGAGGCCGTGCCCGTATGAGCGCTAGGCCAAGGTCGCAACCAGCAAGGCGTTGCCTATCACAAACGCGATGAACTGCAGGAACGCAAAGAACCTGCCGCCTCCTTGGTAGGCCATTGTTTTCTTACGCTCCCTCTCCTCCGAAGTCCAGTCCTCGGTACTGAATTCCTCTTTAGAGCGAAACAGTTGAACCAGCCGATAAATCACGTTTCCGTACGCCATCAAGCCGGCAACCAGCGAGCCAGCAAGAATCGCCAGACCGATCGTTAGGACGGTCAAGTTCACGTTAACCGACTGAGCTATGTTGTGGTAGAAAGCGAGCAACCCGGCGATCATTGCGGAGGCCAGCGTCGTTAGAATCTGGCTGTACCGGGCGGTCAGTTGTATCGATTGCTTCTGGATGTCATCCTGACTGAGGGTCATTCTAGCAGATCGGGTACCCGAGCCAGCACCGCTTTCCCGCCTCGACAAATGCCCGGTACATGTCGCCCTCTGCAAGCTCGGCGCGACCTTCGTATGCGGCATTCTGCACGACGAGGCGGGCGAGCTCGTGGGGAGGTCCCGCACCACGCGCGTTCGGAATCAATGAAAGACTCTCGAGCCGGTCCAAGGATTCGATACCGAGAGACTCTCGATCGACGTCGAGCTTGTGGGCGCTTGCCTCCAACTCTTCGGCCAACACCTAGCGAAACCTTTCGTCCAACCCCGGCGAGATCCGAAGGTGGCGAGCTTGAGCTTCATGGTGAATCGCCCTTAGCGTCTCATCGATGAACCGTGTGGAAATCTCTGAATTTCGGGTGCGAGCGGCATGGCGAGCCAGTACCGGGTGAGCATGATGACTTGGTCATAGACAATCCTTTCGCCACCCTCGTCGCACGACCCGCGGGCGGGGGTGTGCCACCGATTGTGCAAGGCGAGCTCACGCCCTCCCGAGATCGGCCTTCCACGGTTGCCAAATCAACCCGTCAACATGTGGTGGCGCACCATCCCTCTCGGTACCGGGACGAGTCGTTCCCTAAGCTTAAGTATCAGGAGAAATCTGGCCCGACTGAGGACCCGAGACCGATGTCTCTACCGAGCAACCGTGCGAACCGCACGAAGAAGATCTTCGCCGCGCTGATCGTGCCCATGTTCCTGCTGTCGATCCTGGTCGTTCTGACGACCAGCGCGGCGGGAGGGGCGGCCGTCGCGTCCACGGCCGGGGGCCTGGCCCCGCCGGTGTCGAGCCCGTACTCGTTGGCGCTGAATCCTACCACCTTCGGATTCAGTTCCGCTGATGGTATCGTTATTGCGACACCTACGCTCGTGACCGCCTCGACATTCACATCCGGAGCGACCGTTCTGTTTTGCATCAGTGCCACTACCTCCTTCTCTGTGTCATCGGCCCAAGTCGGCAGTTACGCGCTGCCGGCGGGGACCACCACGATGTCGAACGTAGCCGTTGAGTTCGCTGGCAGCGCCACCGTCCATGGCATAGTGACTGCCGTCGGAACATACTACATCGCGGCGACCGACGGTGCCGCGTGCGAAGGATCTACCACGGGATACACTGCCCCAGTAAAGGTCACCGTGGCGACGCCCCCGACACTCACGCTCGACCCCACTACCGGGACTCCCGGCTCGACCGTAGCCGTAACAGGTACCGGGTGGGGCGATGGGTCGACCGTCAGCCTGACGGAAGCGGCCCCTCTTGGGACCCTCGTTGCCACGTTCACCGCGGGCTCCTCGACTTCGACGACCCCGGGCGCGATCTCCGGAACCTTCACGCTGCCCCAGCTTCCGGCTGGATCCGAAACCTTCTGGGCGCAGAACACCACGGCGCCCGGAGGCATCACCGTAAACGCCACCTACCTGGTGACGCCGTCCATCACGGTGAGCCCTGGTTTCTACAACGGCGCCGCCTCGACTCAGCTCAAGGTCACCGGCGTCGGGTTCGCCGCCGGCGCCCTGATTAAGGGGAACACCATCAACATCACCTCTGCCGCGTCCGGCACACACAACGAGACGGGGACGACCTCTTCCTCGCAGACGGTCTCATCGACGGGCCAGTTCACCGTGACGGTGACGACCTCCACCACAATCCCAGCGACGAGCACGATCGGCCCCGCCAACGTCCAGGTCCCAGCCTACACGCCGTCGTCGACGTACGTGGGGATCAACTCGCGTGACGCGGTCTTCATTTCGACCCCGAACCCGACCGCGCTTGGATTCACCTTCTCCGTAGCCACTGCGAACGGAACGGACGGGAACTATCCAGGCCTCGCAGGGGTCACAGCGACCGTGTACAACTTCCCCGCGGCAACCACCGTCGACTTCTATCTCGGGCCGGCCATCATCGGCACCGCAACCACGAGCTCTCTCGGCTACGCTGCCCTGCCCTCCACCACGATGGTGCCCGCCATGCCGGCTGGCTCCTATACGCCGTACGCGGTGGCCCCGAGTCAGAACCTGTACGTCTACAACTCGACGACGCAGGCCGTGAACAGTTACTTCGTCGCGGTCGACCCGACGGGGGCCGACATCGTCGCCGCCCACGGCCAGGGCGAGTATATCCCCTCGGACGGGCTCATCACGATCAAGGGGTACGGCCTTACTCCGGCGACCGCGTATCCCTTCACAGATACGCTAGGTGGCTCGAACGCCGCGTTCGTCTCGGTGTCCGTGGGTTCCATGAACGCGACCGGAACCGGAGGGATTCCCGCGGCGAACGGGACGCTGATCTTCGACTACATGCCGAACTATCTGACCTCAGTCACGACAGGAACCAGCTCGATAGTGTATCTGGGAACGCACGCATCGCCGATCGTTGGCGCGCTCGGGGTCCAGAACTATAGCGCCATCGGGGCGCCAGCCTTCACGGAAGTCACTGCCAGCTATGCGTCGGCCTGGCAGACGGGGACCACGGCGTACCTGAACGTCACGAACCTCATCAGCGCCGGGGCAATGATCTTCTATCCCGGCATCACGAACAGCTACAACGTCTTTCTCTCCTCGACGGAACTCTCTAACAGCACGGGCAGCGCCTTCAGCGCACCCTCAGGCACGGCATACATCAAGGGGTTCACCGTCCCGGCTCTTGCCTCAGGGCTCTACAAGTTCTCGGTGAGCTACGCCGGTACGGGACTCGCAGCTGCGATCGGCGTATCGCATCAGGTTGTCGTCTCGACTCCGGGCACCAGCCTGAGCTCAGGAGCGCTCTACCTCGCCACCACGGGCCAGTTCGTGGCCTGGGGCCTCGAACCAGGGGCGAACGTCGCTCTCTGGGCCACGACCTCAAGCGGCTTGGCTAACGAGACGGGCCTGGGAAAGATCCTAACGGGCACCCTCACAATTCCCGCCACGGGGGCGCTGACCACCGCTAACTTCACCGGACTCTATTCGACGCCGACGCTCCCGGCAGGCAGCTACTCCGCGTTCCTCGTCTTGGCGAAAGGCACCTCTACTTCGTCCTCGGTAGCCACGACTGTGACCATCGTCGCCAACCTCACACTGTCGGCGTACGCTGGGTCGGTGGGCGCGTCGCTCTCGATCTCCACTGCTGGTGGCCTCGTCGCGGGTCAGTACTACGACGTCTACTTCGCGTCGACCTATGAGATAACCGCGCACGCCACGGCCAGCAACGCTATCACCGGCAACTTTGCCGTCCCCTCCGTTCTGCCTGGGACCTACGCGGTGAGCCTTGACCTCACCGGGACGACGACCGTCGCAGCCACGGCGATGTTCACCGTGACGGGGAGCACGACGATCACCCTGACCGGCGTGGATCCGGCGGGAGTGACGACGGCGTTCCCGACCGAGCTGGTGCAGTTCTCCTGGACGCCGAGCACCACACCGGTAGGACCCGGTGCCGCGGCGCCGAACTACTACGGGCCGATCGAGGTGACGGCGTACCTCAACGGAACGGCGTTCACGACGTTCCCGGCCGCGGGACTGGCCTCGTCCGGATCGGTCGCGGCCCCGGGCGTGGCCGTGACGACGATCGAAGGCTCGCTCGTGATGCCGAACGACCCGGCCGGGACGTACTGGTTCGTGACGTTCAGCTGGACGCAGTCGACCTCGACCAGCACGAGTGCGCTCGTAGAGCAGCCGTTCACGGACTCGACGCCTACTACGGAGAGCACGCCGTCCACGAGCACCTCAACGTTCAGTCCGGCAGGGGCTAGCCAGACGCTCGCGCTCTGGGGTGTGAGTACTGGCGCGACAACGCTGTCGCTGACGCCCGAGGCAAACTTCAACGGAGTTGTGACGACCTGCACCGCAGCCACGATCGCCGCAAACGGGGCGGTACCCCTGTCGGGTTGCAGCGCCGGCGTTACCAATGCCGTCCTCGACATCAGTGGACTCTCGTTGGCCGCGGACGGCGCAACGACGGGCAGTACCGTGACGTACGTCTTCGAGGGAGACTACCTGGGCCTGCCGTTCTCGACCACGGCCCAGACCCAGGTGATCGGAGCGGAGACCACCGCGGGCACGTACGGCTCCCTCCTCGGGCTGACCGGAAGCTGGACGACCTCAGGTAGCACGACCACGACGACCATCGCGAGCTACACCGAGCCATCCTCGGCCGCCCTGCAACTGGTGAGCGGCAACGGCGCCCTACTCACGGGGATCAGCCCCGGCCAGATCGCGGAGATCACGGCGGCGGTCAACTCGAGCGTCACCACATCGATGAAGGTCCCGCTCTCGGAGCTGAACGCGTCGATCGTATCGATCAACGGATTGGTCGCGAAGATCACCACGGCGTTCGGAACGATGAACGCCACCCTGAGCGCGATTAACGCGTCGGTCGCCTCGGTCAGCGGCACGGTGGCGAAGATCGAGACGAGCGTCGGGGCGATCACGGTCTCGCTCAGCGCGATCGACGCTACGCTGGCCTCGGTGAACGGTACGGTGGCGAAGATCGAGACGAGCGTCGGGGCGATCACGGTCTCGCTCAGCGCGATCAACGCGACGGTAACGTCGATCAACAGCGGCATCGCGACGATTCAGACGAGCCTCGGAACGCTCAGCGGCCAAGTGACGTCGATCGGCAACGGTCTCGTTACGGTCCAGACGTCGATCGGGAACCTGACCGCGCAGGTCGGCAAGATCCCGACCGTCAACACCTCGGGTCAGGTCAACACGGCGGTCTACCTGCTCTACGCGGCGATCGCGCTGATCATCATCACCCTCGCCCTGGCGGCGGTGCTCTTGGTGCGCGGTGGCGGCGGGCAGGGCGGACGTCCTCCGAAGGCGTATGAGGGACCGAGCTCGAGCGGCGGCTCCGGCGGTGGCGGCACCGGCGGCGCCTAAAGCGAGGGTCCAAGGTCGAATCGGTCCGGTCGAAGATGCCCCCGCCTTGCGGTGGGGGCACCGGAGAAGCCCAACCCTTTCCTTCCCTCTCTTTTCGTTATATCGACGGTTCGATGATGGAGTAGCGGGAGTCTCGGGTACGGTTTCGTCGGGCGACCGGACGCAGGTCGCGAGTCCCGGTGTGCAGGAAGGAGATCGGGCCGTTGATCCTCGGCGATTTCGGCATCAGCGAATCGCCCAGCAGTCACCCAGCGCTCGCGATCAAGGGCTCTGAGCCTCCGGGTCCCCGCGGATCCTCCTCTTGGACACCGAAGAAGTCGTCCCGTCCTATCGTGCTCGAGCCCCCGGCGACGTTCGACTCTGCCGGCTCCTGCCAACCCCCAAATACTGTAACCTCCTTCCCTCGGCGTGGCGGACCTCGTCCTCCTTTCGCTCGCCGTGGCGGGGCTCGCGATCTCGACGTTCGCGGTCGTCCTGCTCTACTCCGCGTTCCGCCTCATGGGCCGCTTCTTCTCGATCACGGCGATCTACGTCCTCTTCGTGCTGACGTTCGTCGGGGCTGTCCTGGGCACGTTCTATGCGTGGCCGTACTTCCTCGCGGCGGTCGCCGAGGCGCTCGCGCTCTTCTTGGTCTTCTATCAGAACTTCCGGCGGGAGTTCCTCGCCTACTCGGCGTCCGGGATCGCCGCGGGAGCGCTCGCCCCCCCGGAGGCAATCGCCTACCTGCTCTCCCTCTACTTCCTCGTCTATAGCGCGTTCGTCATCGTCCGCGAGCGTCGGCGGGCTCCCGACTCGCGCTTCGTGTTCGCCGCGTTCATCGTCCTCCTGGTCTCCGTCCTCTTCGCCCTTCTCAGCATCCTGAGCATCGGCTCGTATTCGGGCGCGGTCTCCTACGGCCTGTTGGACGCCGGCGTGGTCCTGTTCTTCCTACCCCTCTTCCACCTGCGCTTGGCGCACGCGCATGCCCTATGAGGAGCAACCGGACGGAGGTCGCGATCCTCCTCGAGATCCTCCGGGCGCTCGATCCGGACGCCGCGACCATCGCAGGGCTCTCCCGACGCGTCAACGTGCCGTACCGGCGGCTCGAGGAGTACATCGACCTTCTCCGCCAGCGCAAGCTGATCGAAACGGCCTCCGAGGACGAGGCCACGGGCCGCGCGACGTCCTTCCGCGTTACCGACGAGGGCCGGAAGTTCATGACCGAAGCCCGGCAGTTCGAGTGGCTATTGCGATCGTACGGGATCCGCCTATAGTGCCCCGGGCGCGCTTCGCGGATTCGAGCGGGAAAGCGGAGTCATAATGGGCAACGACCGGCGCCCGGCCCCGGCGGACCGCCCTTGGGCGGAAGCGGACGATGGCAGCGGAATGGGGTGCTACCTGGGTCCGCGCGAGGACGTCGTTCCCGCACCGTGATATAGCATGGTTGCCCTAGGCGTCGCATGGCCACGAAGACTCTCGGTTCGATTCTCGCCGTAGCGGTGATGCTGCTGATGGTCGCAAGCGCGATCCTGGCGTTCGCCATGGTTTCGCCTGCGACGACGAGCACGGTGGCCGCGGCTCCCGGGCCGCTCGCTCCCTCTCCGTCCCACGCGGGCGCGATCCCGAGCGCTTCGGCGGCCGCCACGAGTTCGCCCGCGGGCTACTCTCTTTCCCCCACCCTGCCCGCGAGCGTCTGCTCTTCCCTACAGTCGACCCAGAACGATCCCGCCTATGCCGGGTTCGTCCATCGCATCGATCGGTTGGCGAGCGGAGCATCGGGGACCCGGCTCTCGAGCGCGAACCTCCCCTACGCGGGGCCGATCGCGGACCAGACGGTCAACGGCATCGCCCAGGCCGGCAGCATCCTCAGCCAAGAGTGCGGGATGGCGGGTCCCCACCGGGGGGGCGCCTCCCAAACGGCCCCGACGGGCGTGGCGTACGACGGGCAGATCGACAACGCCACGGGGATCCACAACGTGACCCTCGATTCGAACAGCGTGGCGGGGATCCTGACGGTCAATTCGCAGACCGAGAACCTCTACCCCGGTAGCGGCACGCCGACGACCTGGGGCGCCCAGGAGAACAACGTGCTCACCAACGTGACGATCCTCGGCTCCCAGTGCCCCACGAGCCCGTGCGCGGCCAACGGGAAGGGGAACTACGCCTTCTGGACGCAGAACGTCGTCTCCTACGACTCCTACAACGACACCCTCTACTTCGTCGACGACACGTGGAACTTCACCAGCTTCTCCTCGGCGATGTTCAATTCCTCGCTGGTGAGCTGGTCGCCGGACGGCGGCAACTACACCGGCGTCTGGGTCGCCTTCTCGCCGTATTTCCACGTGCCGCCTCCCTTCACCGTGACCGTCTACGTGAACACCTCGGTGAACTCCGCCGGGGACGAGATCCTGTGGTACAACTATAGCATCAGCTCGCCGACGGTCCACGTCTCCGACGGCAACTACGACTACCTCGTCTTCAACTCCCAGCCGGCGGGCGGCCACGTATCCCTCGCGCCTCCGGATTTCGAGGCGAGCGCGACCGTGCGCCACGTCGTCACCGAGGGATACGAGTTCGACGCGTTCATCGGCGCCGACGACGGCGCGAACCAGCTGATGCTGGGAGCGAACGCGACGATGCAGGTCCAGTACTGCGTGGCGACGCCGTACTGCACGCCGTCGCACTACGCCTACGCGAACGTGCCGGCCGCGGTGAACTACGGGAGCCAGACCGGAGAACAGACGATCGGGATCGCGGTCAACTACCTCGGCACGACCGCCTACCTCTCCGCCGGCCCGCTGATCGCGCACGGCCTTTGGAACTTCACCGGAGAGACCGGCGTGGCGCCCGGGGCCACGAAGGTGGTCAACGCGATCACGGTGTCGGGCTCGCCGATACCGGTGGTCGAGCAACCGTACTTCTTCGTCTTCTTCAACAACACCGCGTTCAATAGCCAGGGATACCAGTGGGCCCCGGACGTGCCGGCGTGGTATTTGATGCCGGGGACGTACAACTACACCGTCCTCTTAGCGGACTACACCGAGGAGAACGGCACGCTCATCGTCCCCTCGAGCGGCACCGTCACGCTCTCCGTGACCCTGCCGTACAATCCGCGCGTGGGCGTCTACACGCCTCTATGGGCGTTCGGCAACGCCCAGCTCGCCGGGATCTCCTCCTCGGGAAGCGGGTCGATCGGCGATCAGTACATGCTCTTCAACAACCCGACGACCGGCTACTTCGGATTCCCGGCCGACAACCTGAGCGTGCTGTTCCTCAGCGCGGACGACTACTCCTACCCGTCGTTCACCGGCGTTCTGTTGAAGAACACGAGCGCCTACGCGGACCTGTATGCGCTCCCGAGCTTCGGCATAACGGCGACGTTCCGAAGAGTGACGGCGACCTACTACCTCGGCATGGAGTTCTACGGTACCTCGCACGTGACCCTGTCCCACGACACGAACGTCCAGGGCTGGCCCGAATGGTCCGAGATATCGTTCTACGCCTCGGTGCCCGCGTCGCAGAACCCGGCTCCGCAGGCGGACGTCTTCGTCTGGAACTCGACGAGCGACCTCATCATGTCGAACACGTTCGTGGGAACGCAGGCCCTTCGGCACCGCACCCCCCCGGACGCTCTCGTATTGTTCGGGGGAACGAACAACACCGTCTGGGGCAACACCTTCGAGGACCCGCCGGGCGTCGCGCTCAACGCGACCTACGCCGGGATCGGGGAAGGCGACCACGGGGACCTCATCTACAACAACAACTTCTCGGTCGACAACCCGGTCGTCTATCTCCCGTACAACTGGAACAACGTCGCCGACTGCCTGCCGCAGTCGCTCGGCGGCTGCGCCAACAACGAGACGGGGAACAGCTGGTACTACAACAATGCAGCGAACGTCATCGGCAACACCTGGAACGTCACGCCGCAGCCCGCCTCCGACGTCGCGCACACGGTGAATGGGTTCCCGCTCAGCGGGAACGTCCTCGGCCCGTCGGTCGCGACCCAGGGAGGCAACTACTACTGGAACTACGGGACGAGCCCGAACAACCGGTCGACGACCCCGTACGTCTCCCGCTTCTACTATAGCGACTGGTCGTACATCTACCCGCTCGGCTGCGGGACGATCCAGGCGCCGAACGCCCCGTGCGGAACGCCCCCGCCTCTGGTCGGGGCGTACCAGGACGGGATGGCGGTCGGAGGAGACTACGCGGCGTACGGCCCGACCGTGACATTCGCGGAGACGGGACTGCCGGCCGGCGCCTCCTGGACCGTGACGATCGGCGGCATCGCGCACCCGACCACCCATTCCTCGCTATCGATCGCCGAGCCGTACGGGCTCCTCAACTACACGATCACGACCTCGGAATCCGGCTACCAGCCAACTCCCGCATCCGGGAGCGTCCTTGCGAGCGGAATCCCCACGGTCCACGTAACGTTCGCCTCGACGTCCATCGCCACGTCGGTCAGCGCGAGCCCATCCCACGCTCTGAGCGCGAGCAGCCTCGTGATGTTCTCGGCGACGCTGACGATCTCCGGAACGCCGGCGACCGGTACCGTGACGCTCTACCTAGCGAGTTCGAGCGGCGCCGTTCTGGCGACGTATCCGGTGGCGGTCGTTTCGGGGCATGGATCGATCGTTCTGATCCCGGGGATCCTGCTCGCGACGGGGGCGACGAGCCTCAGCTACTGGGTGGAGTATGGGAGCGAGTCGAGCGCGCCGTCGACGCTGACGTTCTCGACGGCGGCGCCGACGACGCTGACGCTGGCCGCATCGCCGTCCGGGAGTCTGACGACGTTCACGGTGAGTTCGAACGGCTACGGGGTAGCGGTGACGCTGGTCGCGATGGTGAACGGGGTGCGGGTCGCGGCATACACGGTGGGCCTGGACGGCGCGGGGACAGGGACGATCACGCTCGTGCCGGGGCTTCTGGGAGCGACGACGGAGTGGGAGGCGGTCTACGGGACCGTCGTCTCGAACACCGTCACGGTGACGGCGTAGGGGAGGGACGTCCCGGAGGCTCTCCTGAGTCCCCCACGCTTTCGGGGGAAGCGAGCGGAGCAGCCGCGACGCCCGCGGCGGCCCCGGGCCGTGAGGCGCGGAGCGACGACCGATCCCGCGCGCGGGAGGATTCGGCGCGGGTTCGCCGGGAGACAGGGCTCGGGGGCCCGACGTGCCTTTAATCTCCGGTCCCGCTTGGGCCGGCGATTATGGTGGCGTCGGGACGGCTGCCGCCCGGTACCCCAGGTGCCGTGCAGCGGTTCCGCTGCCGCTGCGGCCATCTTCCTACGCAGCACATGTCGGTCGTTCCCCTGCCCGATTCTGGGAACTTCCGGCTCGCGCCCACGGGACCGTGCGAGCTGTGCGGGCCCGGGCTCTGCCCGGCGTACACGCCCGCGCTCAAGAGCCGGTAGCCGGAAGCCCTCGGGCCGCTCGGCTATCCGTACGCCTGTCGGACGAGGTACTCCTTGAGCCGCGCCAATCGGTCGTCCCACAGGTGGAAGTGCCAGGAGCGAGCCTCTTCCCACGCTTCGCCCGAAAGCCATCCGACGTGCTCGAGCGTCACGTCGATCCCCTCCGGGGAGTCCTGGAGGCGCACGTAGACGTGCGTGCGGGGCGAAGGCCGGTTCATCAGGTCCGAGAACTGAGGGGGGCCGGTCCAGGAGAACTCGAGGTCGAGGTCCGGGTGGAGCGCGCTGATCTTCCCGTGGCTCGTGAACGCCTCCGGGCTCTTCCACGCGAGCTCAAAGGGCCCGCCGACGGACCCGTCGACCTTCGCGGAATCGCACAGCCACCCCTCGAGCTGCTTCGCGTCCGTCCACGCGCGGAAGATCATCGCCGTCGGCAGCGGGATCGTCACCTGGATCAGGATCGGGTCCAAGCCTTCCTCGACCATCGCCCGCGACGATGGCCGTCGGCTATAGTCGTTGCGCCTCCCCCCGCATCGGGATCGCTCCCGGAAGAGTTTCGTCGCGCCCGAGCCCATCCGTGCCGTGGAACGGCTCGGGATGGGCGAGCCTCCGCCCAGCTCGGGCGCCGGCGCTGCTCGGCCTTCCGAACTCTACAACCGTCCTGCCATCGCATCAGTATACCGTAATATAGTGAAGATATCTTCAGATAAACCTATGCCGGACGACCGGGCCGCCGCCCTCAGCGAGGCTCTCGCCCGGGGCCCGGCCCGGTTCTCATCGCTTCGCGTCGTCGTCCCGAATCCGCGGACGCTCTCTCGCCAGTTGCATCTCCTGGTCGCGCGCAGCTGGGTGGCGCACGACGGCCGGACCTACCGCCTCACCGGGCGCGGCGCGCGGGCCGCCGCGCTTCTGCGCGAGCTGAGCGCCCTCGAAGCGCCGCGCCCCGCGATCTCGGTCGATCGGATCCCGCGGCCGGTCTCCGCCGCGGTCGTTCGCTGGACCGTGGAGCGCCTTCGGGACCGGTTCCCGGAGGAGGTCGTCGGGGTGCTCGTCTTCGGCTCGGTGGCTCGAGGGAAGGAGTCCGGGGACAGCGACGTCGACCTCCTGGTCCTCGTCCGGGGAGGGGCGACCGAGCGCGAAGCGGTCCGGCAGGGCCTCCTCGACTTCCAACGCGAGCTGCGGTCGACCGAGGAGTATCGTGCGGCACGGCGCGCCGGCCTTTCTCCGGTGCTCGACGCCCATCTCATTTCCCTCGAGGAAGCGTACCGGCTCCGCCGCCTCTACCTCGACGCGCTCACGGACGGGATACCCGTGTTCGATCCGGATCGCCGGCTCGCCGACCTTGCGGAGCGGATGCGGACCCGGCTGAACACCGCGGGCTCCGTCCGGATCGAGACGCCCGACGGGATGCGGTACTGGAGGCTCCGGGACCCGGAACTCCTCGGGAGCCCTCTGTGACGGCTCCCCCGGTCGCCCGCCTCGCCTACGAACGGGCCGAGCGATGGCTCGAGTCGGGCGAGCGCGCGCTCGAAGATCGGCGTTGGGACGACGCGATCTACTCCGCTCAGATGGCGGCGGAACAGGCGTCCAAGGGGCTCCTCCTCGCGGCCGGGATCGAAGTCCCGAAGCAGCATGACGTCTCCAACCTCGTCCGGGAACTTGCCGCGGGGTCCGAGGCCGCCTACCCTCCGCACGAGATCGAGCGGGTCGCCCGCATCGTGGCCGACCTCGCCTCCCGCCGATCCCAGGCCGCCTACGGATTCGAGTCCGAGATCGGCGTCGAGGCGTTCCGAGCGGCGGCGGCCCCGGCCGTGCGCGACGCCGCCTACGTCCTTCGCTTCGTCCGAGCGGCGCTGGGCCTCGCCCGGGGCGAGGGCTCCCGTCGTTCCTCCCGTCGCGGGCCCTCGCGCGTCCACCGCTGATCCTCCCGAGGCCGTCCACCGGGCAAGTTCGGCGGAGGGGTCGCTCAGCGGGAGCTCCCGCGCGTTGTGATCGAATCTTGTGCGGGAGGATCCTCCGCGGCCAGCGGGACCGGCGCCACCTCGTCACCCAGAAAGAGGGCCCGTCCTTCACGAGGCCCGACCCGCTCGTCGCGCCGTTCCAGGGTCGAATCCGCTCGGGGTCGGCCACGTTCGGCTCACGTTTGGGAATCCTGCTGCGCCGATAGAGATAAGTAAGTTCCACCGTGTTCAAGGGACGGGGGAGCCGGTGGCGAAACGCAAGGTCCGTATGGCCCAGTGCTACCGTTGCGCCCACACGTGGCGTATGCGCCATCGGTATCCGCGCATCTGTCCTCGATGCAAGTCCTCCCTGTGGCGGACGCCCGTCGCCCGCACGACTCGGCACCGTTCCGGGCTCGGCGTCGACGAGATCCTGGGGTCCTATCGCTCGGAAATCCTCCGGATCGGCCACGAGCGCGGGGCGGTCAACTTCCGGGTGTTCGGCTCGGTCGGCCGTCGCGAGGCTTCGCCCTCGAGCGAGGTAGATCTGCTCGTCACCCTCCGTCCGTCGGCGTCGTGGGTCGAGTGCTCGGAACGCCA
>JAJYUO010000132.1 GCA_021792485.1 Thermoplasmata archaeon | reverse complement strand
ACACGCTGATCGTCGCGGAATACCTCAATCTCAATGGTCACACGTTCCAGCTCTTCGGGGTCGGAGCGTTCATCGACATCGGCTACTACGAGCCGAACGGTCTTCCGCTGCTGGTCGCGGGACTCTTCACGCTGGTGATCACGGTCGTCGCCATCAACGAACTGATATGGAAACCGCTCTATCGCAAGGCGACGACAAAGTACCGGTACGACTGACGATATCCGCGGAGACGAGCGATGGTGCTGATCGAGCTGGACCGTGTAGGGAAGAGCTTCGCCGGCCGGCACGGTCAGCTGGTGATCATGCAGGAGATTTCGTTCACCGTCAACGACGCGGAGTTCGTCTCGATCGTCGGGCCCTCCGGCTGCGGCAAGTCCACGCTGCTCCGACTGATCCAAGGACTCGACCGGCCGACGGAGGGCGAGATCCGCTTCCGGGGGCAACCGGTCCGTTCGGTGTGCCTCGGGATGGCGATGGTGTTCCAGAACTTCGCCCTCTATCCGTGGCTCACGGTCCGAGAGAACGTCGGCTTCGGACTCGAAGCGTTGCACAAGCCTCCGGATCAGATCCGGGCCGAGGTCGACCGGTACATCTCGGTCACCGGGCTCGTCGGGTTCGAGGAAGCCTACCCGCGCGAGCTCTCGGGGGGGATGCGGCAGCGCGTGGGCCTCGCGCGGGCTCTCGCGGTCGAGCCGACTCTCTTGCTCATGGACGAGCCCTTCAGCGCGCTCGACGCCCTCACCGCCGAAGGACTTCGCGAGGAGGTCCTCCAGCTCTGGCAGGATCCTGCGCTTCCGCCCGAAGGAGTCCTGCTCGTCACCCACAACATCGAGGAGGCGATCTCGCTCTCGGATCGCGTGATCGTCCTTTCGCGGCGTCCGGCCCAGATCCTGGAGGACGTCAAGGTCGACCTACCGCGCCCGCGGGACCGGAAGTCGGACGCCTTCTACCAACTGACCGACCACGTCTATTCCCTGATCACCGAAGGGGTACAGGCAAGACCCGACGCCGCCGGAGCCTCCTCATAAGCCCGCCCCTCGGGGTCGGACAACATACTTTAACCCATGCCGGCCTAGGGCGACCGAGGTAGCGCCATCCGGATGCCGACGACGTTCCCGAAGAGTTCTGTCTCGGAAGTCACGGGGCTCGTCGTTCTCTTGGACGCTCATAAGGGATCGGAGGACATCGCGCGGCTCGCCGACGATCTCGACCTCGAGATCGACGAGATCCTTCCGTCGGTCGAGTACGCTGAGGTGCTCGACCTGCTGACGGTCGACAACGGTCGAGCGACGCTGACCGACACCGGCCGTCGCTTTCTGAAGGCGACGATCCGGGGACGAAAGTCGATCGTGCGCGACCAGCTGAACCGGACGACGCTCTTTCGCGCGCTGATGCGCGCCCTAGAGAGCGCGCCCGACCGCACGCTCGGCGAGGAGGACATCGTGCGGTTGATCGAGTTCACGTCGGCTCCTTCGGATGAGGCGGTTCAGAACATCCTCAACTGGGGACGGTACGCCGAGCTGTTCCGGTACGACGCGGACGAACGCACGGTCCGCGCGATCCGCCACCCGCCGCCGCGACAGCCCCCGGGCTCCGGGAAGACTCCACCGGACGGGCGGCCGTCTCGAGCCGGAGGCGACCCGCCCAGCTCTCCCGCCCGCTCCTCCGGCCCCGCGGAGAAGTCGGCGCCGCTCGCCTCGGCGAGCGCTTGACTTGCTCCCATAGAGTAACCCGCGCTTCCGCGAGACTATTAGAACGCCTCCCGGGTGCGCGCACCATGACCGATGCCGTCCACATTCTGGGAATATCGGGAAGCCTGCGACGCGCCTCCACGAACACCGGGCTCTTGCGTGCCGCCGAGAGACTTCTCCCGTCCGGCGTGACGTTCGAAATCGCGAACATCGGCGAGATCCCTCCGTTCAACGAGGACCACGAGCGCGATCTCCCCGCGCCGGTCCGAGAGTTCAAGGAGAAGATCCGGCGCGCGGACGGCATCCTCTTCGCGGTGGCGGAGTACAACTACTCCGTCTCGGGCGTGCTGAAGAACGCGATCGACTGGGCGTCCCGCCCGTACACGGACAACGTCTGGAACGGCAAGCCCGCCGCGATCGTGAGTTCTTCGAGCGGAATCCTCGGAGGGAGCCGGGCCCAGTACCACCTCCGGCAGTCGTTCGTCTTCCTCGGCATCCGGCCGGTGACGAAACCCGAAGTCTTCGTGACGTTCAACGCGACGAAGTTCGACTCCGCGGGGAACCTTACCGACGCCGAGGCCACGAAGTTCCTCGGGGACCTCGTGACCGAGCTCGTCCGCTGGACGCGGGAGGTCCGCGCGACCTCCCGCTCCCCCGCCCGCTGACCGGGCTCACCGCCCGAGCGTGTAGGTCTTCCGCCGGCGGAGCGCCCGTCGGTGCGCGCGAGGATCCAGCTCGACGCCGATGCCGACACCGCTGGGAACGTCGAGGGTCCCGTCGGCGTTCAGGACGAACGGCCGTTCTAGGATCTCCTCCCGGTAGTATCGGTCGCTCGCCGAGATGTCGCCCGGTAGCGTGAAGACCGGGTGGGAGGCGAGCGCAACGCTGTGCGCCCTTCCGATCCCGCTTTCGAGCATGCCGCCGACCCACGCCACGGCCCCGGCGCGGGTCGCCCGGCGGGCGAGCGCGATTCCGGCAACGGGTCCCCCGACCCGTCCGGCCTTGACGTTGAGGCTCTGGACCGCGCCGAGCCGGAGCGCCTCTTCGAGGCTATCGGCATCGACGACCGACTCGTCCAGGCAGACGCGGAACGGGGCGTTCCGGGCGAGGGCGGCATGTGCCGAGAGGGCGCGGTCCGGAAACGGCTGCTCCACTTGCCGGATCTCGTAGCGCTCGGCCCACGACCGGACCGTGTCCACGCGGGAGGCGGGGTACCCTTGATTCGCGTCGACCCAGAGCTCGATCGAGGGGTAGGCGCGGCGGAGGGCAGCCAAGGGAAGGACGTCCCACCCGGGCATGACCTTGATCTTGATCCGACGGTACCCCTGCTCGAGGTAGGCGCCTACGCGCCGCGCCAGGGCCGCCGGCGTCGATTGGATCCCGACGCTGACCCCCACCTCGATCCGCCGGCGTCGGCCCCCGAACCAGGAGGAAAGCGCGCGTCGCTTCGCTCGCGCCTCCAGGTCCAACGCTGCTTGTTCGATCGCGGATTTGGCCATTCGGTTCCCGCGAAACGGCCGCATGAGATCGCGGACGCCCTTTAGGGCCGTCGGCGGACGTTGGCGCCAGCGCGGGACAACGTTCTCGTGGATGAACGCCCACGCGCCGCCGGTCGACTCTTCGCTGTAGAGCGGTTCGCGCGTCGCCACGCACTCGCCCCAACCGACGAGACCGTCCGATGACCGGAGCGAAACGAGAAGGAACTGCCGGCGAAGCTCGACCCCGAAGCTGGTCTCGAACGGCTCGACCAGGGGAAGTTCGAGCTGTTCGACGGTGAGCGAACGGTACCGCATCGGGCGAGCCGAGACACCGGTAGGTATTCAGGGCGCCGAGGAGATGCGCCGGGAACGATTTCCCCTAAACCGTTAAGCGCGACAGCCGGTGCCGGGCACGAGCTGGGCACGTAGATCAGCGGAAGATCGCTGCTTTCGCAAAGCAGAGGTCGGGGGTTCAAATCCCCCCGTGTCCACTCCTTCTTCGCCGTCGTGCGCGGCTCCGAAGGCGCGCGGGCGGCCGCTCGACCTCACGACGGTGCGCCAACGAGCGGACAGCAGTTCTCCGCGGTCGGTCGAAGGGCCTCCCGCATCCATCCC
>JAJYUO010000131.1 GCA_021792485.1 Thermoplasmata archaeon | reverse complement strand
CGAGGGACGAAAGGACGTGCCGGCGGACGTTCACCGGATCGCCGAGAAGCTGCTCCGGGAGACCGCGGCCAAGAAGAATCGCGAGTTCAGAGAGGCGGTCGGGATCGCCCCTTAGTCCGAATCAGAGCGCCGCCCCGCAGCTCGAGCACTTGCCGTCGCGTTCGTCCTGGAGGTTCCCGCAATAACGGCAGCGGACCTTCACGATCTGACGTTCTACGGTGTGGTGCTCGACCGGGGCCGCGGCCGGCTGGCCGACGTTGACGACGATCGGGGCTTGAGTCGGGGCAGCGGGCGGAGCCGGCGCCGCAGCTCCGCGCACCGTCAGGATCGCCGTGGCCCATGCGGTGGGGCCGTCGACGTCGAACGTCAGTTCCCCGCCGGTCGTGTGGACCACGAGGAGGGGGGAGCGAAGGGCGCGCTGGCGTACTCCGGCGTCCTTCAGATCGGAGGCGCGAACTACCGTCCGATCCTTGCCGACGTGAAAAATCAACCCCTTGTTCGTCAAGAAGAGTCGCCCCTTTCCGCCGGACGGGACGAGCTTCGCATCGCCCTTCTTGATGGTGTACTCATCGCTCGCCGGCGCGTGCTTCGGTTTGCCGAAGAGAGGGGTCAAGGTCGGAGCTCCTACCCGAGCCCGGCCCCGCAGTGAGGACAGAACTTCACGTCGAAGTCAATCGACCTCCCGCACTTCGGACACATGCGCGATCTCGGGATGACGAGCGGGGCTATCGGCGTCGGCTTGTGAGCGATGCACAGCGCGCCGCCGACGATCCCGAGTATCGCCCCGACGACGAATCCGCCGTAGAACGACGTGTAGAAGCTGACGATGGAAAGGACGAGGACGAGCGCGCCGAGAGCGACGTGGCTCTCCGGTTTCGAGTGCATCAGGACGCCCGACACGATCACCGCGAACCCGACGACCACGCCGATGGCGGCCGTCGCGACGAGGCCCGCGCCGCTCAATCCGATGAACGACAGAAGGGTCGATGCGATGACGGCCAGCGCGAGCAGGAGGAAGCCTCCGAGGACGATGAAAACTCCGCCGATAACGGATAGGATGAACGCGGCGTTGGGCTTCGCGAGCTGGGGGGGATTCGAGTACGCGGTCAACGCCGACCCTCCCTCGGCGGCATCTTGAACCCGAGCGGATGCTCCTTCCTCCAGCGCTCGACCTTTTCCCTTATCGCCTGACGTGTGAAGTCCGCCGAGTCTATCCAAGTGCCCGCCTCCTCAATCACTCTCCTCAACTCCTCGAATTCTGACGGGGGAAGGGTCGCGCTTACCCTTGGGAGCCTGCCGCCGCTCCCGACTTTGACGAGCTTCTTCCCGGTCACATGGAGGGAATTGCGCGACTCTAATAAGAGTTAAATACCTCGGCGGTAGTAGGGGGTTAGGGACGCCTATGAGTGGCAACAGCCCCCCGATGACTACGATTTGTATTCCCCTTGAGACGCGTAGGCGCCTCGGAAGGCTTCGCATCATCGAGCGCGAGCCGCTTTACGAGCCTTTGAACCGCCTCCTCGATCGCTACCAGCGCGATCTCGAGCGCGAACTCCGCCTTCGCGCGCCCGCGCCTCAGTCCCAACCCACCGCAGAGGCCACAGCTTGACTCAATCAACCTCCCCCCACCACCATCGAGGCGCGGCGAGCGCCACGTCAGGCCGACGCGGGAGGGGGGACGGGGCGCACCGACCCCGCATGTTCCCCGCGTCGGCGCCCGTCAAGAATTACGCCGTCGACGGAGGCGATTGATGTTCCGACCGTTCGCCGGCTGCCCTCTCTGCGATTGTGCGGCGAGTTCGCGCGCCGGTCTGATCGTTCACCTCCGGAGGCATCACGCACTCGGCCCCGGTAGCCGGGCGGCGTCGGTCGCCATCGAGCTCTCGAGGGCGAGGGCGCGCGGTTGGCCTACGGAGCGCATGGAGGCGGAACTCGCTCGGCTCGTCGAGGAGCGCGGGCCGAGCCTCGGGATTCCGGAGGGGGCTGTCGCATGATCGTCCACGGCAGGGAGGTTCTACCGTGTCCTCAGGGACACATCGCGGCCACGCGGACCGTCGAGAAGGACCCGACCTCCGGCGCGGACAGGGAGATGCTCAGGTGCGCCGCTTGCGGCGGAAAGGCGTACGACCCCAAGACTCCCGTGGACCTCGCGCTACTGTGCGAAGGTCACGAGAGCCGGTACTGCCGACGGTTCTACTGTGGATCGGTCGAGGAACACATGGGCCGCCTCAAGGTCGCACTCTCTCGGAGGAGCCGGTGGTGGGACGATGGCCGCGACCCCGTGATCGGGGAGGGGGCGCTCGCTTGAGCTTCATCGGCGTGGTCGTCAGCATCGGCATCGGTGTCGCGGGAGGAGTGCTGTTCGCGTGGATGCTCCGCGTCTATTGCTACTTCAACGGAGAGTGGCTCGCGTGACGGAGAAGCTCGGCTACGAACCGGTAGGGGACAGCGGCTCGGGCATCGCGGAAGAGAGGCCGATCGGGGCTCTCGACTGGATCTTCGCCGTGGGACTCCTGACCGCGCTGCTGACGGCCTTTCTGGTGGTCCTCCATTACGCCGTGGGGTGGCGGCCGTGACGGAGGGGAAGCCGATGCGCCTTGAGCCACAGGCGGCGGAGAACCGGGAGTGCGAGGCGTGCGCGGACTTCGACGAGCCGGGCACCGAGTGCCATCCGGAACGGCGCGGAGACGGTTGGACTCTAGGGGGGCACGTAACTGACCTACATGCCGAGATCGCCCGGCTCCGCGCTGAGGTCGAGCTATTGGCCACCGCTCTGCGAAAGGTCCGAGACTGGTACACCAGCGTCGAGCCAATCGACCCGGACGATGTCGATGGCGGCGAGTACCGGCCGTTTCACGGAGAGAGAGTGTTCACGCCGGAGGTAGAGGCCGCCCTCGCAGGCCCGCGGGAGGAGGCGCCTTGACCGAATCGCACGGTCGCGGCCCGGGTCCTCACCATGCCGCGATGGCCCGGACGGTTCGCCGCCACGAGGCCCGTCACGAATCCACTATCGGCGGGAGGCCGCTGGGCGCCCGCGAACTCGCGCAGATCCACGGCTCACGGTCCACCCGGGACAACGAGAACGAGGAGAAGAGAGAATGAGCGCGAGCGAGTTCAGGACGGCGAAAACACTCTACGACGAACGACACGCGGACACGGGCCTCGCCCCCAAGGCGACGCCGGACGAGGTGATTCAACTCGCGTCCCAAGTGACCGGGCCAAGCATCCCGATATCGCAGATTCAGGTGATGCGGCGGACCATCTGCGCGCGGCTCAGCGCCGACCAATTCCTGCTCTACGTCACGCGATGCGTCCGCAAGGGCGTGGACCCGTTCGAGCAGGCGTACGCGTTCCCTCAGCAGGACGGGGGGCTCGCGATGGGCCTCAAGATCGACGGGATGCGTGACCTCGCGATGCGGACCGGCCTCTACGTCGGCCGGAAGGTCGAGACGCTGTTCGCGCCGGGCGACACGGACCATCAGCACCCTATCGGGGCGCGGTGCGAGATCCGGCGCAAGGGCGTCGAAGAGCCGATCGTGGAGGAGGCGTACCTCTCGGAGTACGACGCGTCCCAGTGGTCCCCGACGGCCGTGATCTGGAAGCGTATGCCCGAGACGATGATCCGCAAGGTCGCCGAGTCGAAGGCGCTCCGGGCCGCGTTCCCGGACGCTCTGGCCGGGGTCTACGAGCCGGCCGAGTTGACGGAGTAGGCCGCTGACGCCCTGCCCCGTCCCCCCGGCATCCGAGTCCGAGCCGCGCGAGGTCGTGGACGGGTCCCTGCGCGAGGCGATTCGCGAGCTCCAGGTC
>JAJYUO010000130.1 GCA_021792485.1 Thermoplasmata archaeon | reverse complement strand
GGCCCTCCCGGATGTGGTCCCGGATGTACTTGACCCACCCGGGTGCGACCTCGGAGAGATGAATGAACGCCTCGCGTTTTCCGTACTCATCGAGCGTGACCACCGCGCCGAAGTTGCGGATCGCACTGACGGTGGCAACGACAAGGTCCCCTTCCTCGGGGAATGCGGGACGAAGCGGCATCGGCCGCGAACCTCCCGCCTAAGCTCCGGCCGGTTTGACGAGCTCGCCGCGCAGCTTCGCCCGACCCCCGGTAGGGACCGCCAGCGTCGCGCCGCACACAAGGCAGCTTACTGCGGACGCGGGGCGGCTGAAGATCGTCTGCTCGGCGGAGCAGTCCGGGCACTTCACAATCCAGAACGGTGCGGGCTCTCGCGTGACCATGACTCCGAACTCCTCTACCGGTGCTCCACGAGCTCCAGCTGGCTCGCCCGCCAGCTCGCCGGCTGGACGGTCTACTTGCACTTCTTGCAACGATACTTGAGGTTCACGCGTCGAACCGCCTTCGCCCGGCCCTCCGGCTTGGGGCGGGGGAAACCGCCGTACCCTCGGGTCGCCCGACGAAATCGTCGCTGGCCCCACGCGAGCTCCGAGGCGGGGCGCTTCTTTCCCTTCTCGACCTCGTGCTCCGTGTGCGTGCGGCATTTCGGGCAGTAACTCGAGACGACCTTCGGGTAATGCATGGCGGTCGGCCGAAACGCGAGGCCATATATAGGCGGTGGGGAAAGATTCGCGGTCGCTCGGCTACGGCGAGGCCATCCGGTCGGAGGGTCGCCACCCTACCTGCGGATGCGGCGCGACGCGCTCTCCTCGGCGTCCGGCCCGCCGAAGCTTTATGTAGGAAGCCCTGCTCGGCCGCGCCGCACCGGTGGCAAATCCATGGCGGATCGCAGTGCCCTCGAAGCGGTCAACGAAGCGCTTGGCAAATCCCCCGAGCGCAAGTTCACCGAGTCGGTCGAGGTCTCGGTCAACCTCAAGGACCTCGACCTGACGATCCCCAAGAACCGGCTCGAGGATGAGATCCCGCTCCCGAACGGCCGGGGCCGGCCCGTCCGGGTCGCGGTGATCGCTTCCCCCGAGATGGCCCAGAAGGTTCGGGGCGTCGCGGACGAGGTCATCGCGTCGACCGACCTCGATGAGGCCGTGAAGAACGCGAAGAAGCTCGCTGGGCGCGTCGACTTCTTCCTCGCCGAGGCCCCGCTGATGCCGACGATCGGAAAGCGGCTCGGGACCGTCCTCGGTCCTCGCGGCAAGATGCCGCGCCCGATCCCCCCGGGAAGCGATCCCTCCAACCTGATCCGGGCCCTCCAGCGTTCCATTCGGGTCCGCTCGAAGGGGAACCGTACCTTCCATGCGCCGGTGGGGACGCGGACGATGCCCCCCGAGCAGGTCGCCCAGAACGTCGACGCGGTGCTCAACCGCATCGTCGGCAAGCTCGAACGCGGGCGGACGAACATCGAGAGCGTCTACGTGAAGACGACGATGGGGCCGGCGGTCCGGCTCTGGTAACGAGGATCGTTCCATGCCCGGTCGCGAGTCCGTTCGGCCCGAGAAGGTCCAGCGCGTCCAGAGCGTCCGCGCGACGCTCGTCCAGCGGCCGATCACGGCGCTGGTCGGGGTTCGAGGGGTCCCGGCATCGGCCCTGCAGAAGATGCGGCGGGAGCTGCGCGACCGGGGTCATCCGATCGTCGTCGCGCCGAACAGCACGATCCGCCACGCCATCGAAAGCGCGGCCCAGGAGCGCCCGGCGCTCGCGCCGCTCCTCGAGCAGGTGATCGATCAGACCGCGGTGCTCTCCGCCGAAGGGAATCCGTTCAGCCTGTATCAGGAGCTCGCGCGCACCCGTTCCCCGACGCCGGCGCGCGGCGGCGAGATCGCGCCGAAGGACATCGAGGTTCCGGCCGGTACGACGAGTTTCAAGCCGGGACCGATTGTCGGCGAACTCCAGCATGCGGGCTTTCCCGCCGCGATCGAAAAGGGGAAGGTCGTTCTCAAGAAGGACACGATCATCGTCAAGGCCGGTCAGCCGATCTCGCGGGAGGTCGCGGGCCTCCTGACCCGGATGGAGATCTTCCCTCTCGAGGTCGGCCTCGATCTTCGCGCCCTCGTCGATGGGACCACGTTCTACGCGCCGGAAGTCCTGCGCGTCGACCTCGACGCGCGCCGGAACGACCTCCTGCGGGCCCACCGCGGTGCGATCGGGCTCGCGCTTGAGATCGCCTATGCAACCCGGCTCACCGCGCCTCTGCTCGTGGGCAGGGCCCACCGACAGGCGCTCGCAGTCGCGGTGGCCGCCGGCTACCCGACGAAGGAAACGTTGCCGCATCTTATCGCCCGCGCGGTGCGGGAGGCGCGCGCGGTCGGAGGTCTCAAAGGCAAGTAGGGGTCCCCCCGAAACGCAACCGGAAAGGAGTGAACAACGATGGAGTACGTGTATGGTGCGCTGCTGCTCAACGCAGCCGGTAAGCCGATTGACGAACAGGGCCTGACGAGCGTCCTGAGCGCGGCGGGGGTCACCCCGGATGCAGCCCAGATCAAGGCGTTGATCGCCTCGCTCGACGGGGTCAACCTCGCGGAAGTCCTCGCGAAGTCCGAGATGGTCGCGGCGGCGCCGGCGGCGCCGGCCCCGGCGGCCGAGAAGGGTGCCAAGGGCGAGAAGAAGGAAGAGGAAAAGAAGGAAGAGAAGGGCGTCTCCGAGGAAGAGGCGGCCGAGGGACTGTCCGCCCTCTTCGGTTAGACGAGCGCCGCTTTCCCGGGGACCCGACCCTCCCGCCGGATCGGCGGGAGGGCATTGCTCTTTTTTCCGCGCCATTCCGCCGGGGATAGCGCTTCGCTTAAGTCCCGCGGCCGAGTGGGCCGATCGGGGACGGGCGGGCGTCCTTCGTTCGGAGAATGCCGGCACGAGAGTTCTGCGGCGTCGTGGGGGTGTCGCTGCAGGGTAAGCCGGCCGGACCGTTCCTCTTCCGCGGGCTCCGGGCGCTCCAGCATCGGGGCCAGGAGTCCGCCGGCATGGCGACGACCTCGCACGGCACCCTGCACCATCGCAAGGGAATGGGCCTCGTACACGAGATCTTCCGTCAGGAGCTGCTGGACGAGTTGCCCGGGACGGCCGGCATCGGGCACGTGCGGTACTCGACGACCGGCTCGAGCGATCTCGAAAACGCTCAACCGATCGTGTTCAAGCTGCGTCAGGAGGACGCGGCGATCGGGCACAACGGCGACATCGTGAATTTCGAGCGCGTCAAGCACCGTCTGCAAGCCCAGGGGGTCGAGCTTCTCGGGAACGCCGACACCGAGACGATGGGCCAGCTGATCGCGCTCGAGTACACGCGCACGCGCGATCTGGAATCCGCGATTCGCCGCTCGTGCCAGGAGATTGTCGGCGGGTACTCCGTGGTCCTCCTGACGGGCTCGCGGGTCGTCGGCTTCCGCGATCCTCTCGGGATCCGGCCGCTCGTGCTCGGGGAGCTGGACGGGGGAATGGCGATCGCGAGCGAGTCGGTCGCTCTCGACCTCATGGGGGGGCGCACCGTACGCGACGTCCGACCGGGAGAGATCGTCATTCTCCATCACGGCGAGCTCTCTAGCTCGACGCAGATCCCGGGCGCCGAGGGGCGAGCGCACTGCATGTTCGAATGGGTCTACTTCTCCCGGCCGGACTCGGTCGCCGAAGGGAAATCGGTGTACGAAGTGCGCCATCGCATCGGCAAGGCGCTGGCGACCGAAGCTCCCGTGGACGCCGACATCGTCGTGCCGGTCCCGGATTCTGCGCGTCCGCAGGCCCTCGGGTTCTCCGAGGCCTCGCGCATCCCGTACGCCGAGGCGCTGAT
>JAJYUO010000129.1 GCA_021792485.1 Thermoplasmata archaeon | reverse complement strand
TCCGCGCGTCGAGCCAGCGACCCAGGGCGGAAGGCCCCCGGGACCCTACGAACCGGGCGAACCGTTCGTGGTCCTCCCAGTGCCGTTGCTGCCAGCCGGCCCGGCGGCTGGCGCTCGCCCCGTAGTGCCGGTACAGGGTGGTCCGAGCGTCGTCGAAGTACATCGACCCGGGGGCGGCGGCCGCGGCCACGAAGACGAAGAGATCCGGGCAGATGGACTGCGCGATCAGCGGTCGGATCTCGGGGGTCAGGATCGCCCGCTGGAACACCATGGTTCCCACGTTGAGCCACTCGGTGCCTGAACTCCGGAGCTTCTCGATGCCGCCGTCCTTCGAGTCCGCGGGCACTTCGATCGGACCCGCATCGAGCCCGCGGTCCCGTTCGATCGGCGCCCATCGCGAGATTGGGACCGGGGCCCCCTGCTCGTCCACGACGCGCACCCGGTTCCGGTAGAGAGTGGTCTCGGGATGGGCTCGGAGCCGCTCGAGCGCGCGCGCGAGGTGGTCGGGCATGAACAGATCATCGTCCTCGAGGATCGCGACGATCGGCGATCGGGTCGCGTCGACCGCGTCGAGGAGCCAGCGACCGATCACCGGCTCGGCGTCGCGACGGCGCGAGATCCCTTCCCGCGCGCATCGGAGGTCGAGCTCGGGATCGTCGAAGTCCGTGAGGACGAGGATCGCCATCCGGGAGCGGTCGATCGTTTGCGCGAGGACCGAGTCGATCGCCCCGTTCAGGAACTCTCGGCGCCGGTACGCGGCGATAATGATGGCGACCTCGGGCAACGATGCGGGCGCTCCCACCTACGACCGGCCCCCCGTCCGTGAGCCGAGTGGGAAGATGTCCTTGACGGCGCGACGACCGTACGATCGTCCACCTGCCGAGCGACCCGGCGGTATCGCTGTGGCGGAGCTCCCACCACAGGCGGATCACGCGCTCGGGGGCGCTCGCTCCACGACGGCGACGATCCGGACGCGGAACGGCCGACACTCCCGCGTGATGTCGTCGATCACTGCGAGATGGTCGGCGACCTACGGACCCGGCGGACGGTATCGACGATCCGCCGGACAAGGCAGGGTCGCGCCGTCCGGCGACTGTTCCGAGCGACGGGATAAGGAAGTCACTCAGAACGGGGTCGGGGGGTGAGCGAGGCGAGCCCCTCTGCGGGCCGGGGGTGCCGCGTCCAGCGGCGAAAGCGCCAGCAGCGGGGTCAAGTCGGAAGCCAAGTCATGACGCGGGGAGATGCCGAGCGACGCCCACGTCCGGGACGGATCGACCTCGAAGCGCGAGTCCAGCAGTTCGATGTCGGCCCGAGGGTTCTCGACGACCTCGACTTGAAGTGGCGGACGCAGCGAGTGAGTCCGCACCCACTCGGAGGCGACGCGGGAAGCCACGTCGAGGACGGAGTAGGTCCGTCCGCGGGCCACGATGTACGGGCTCTCGGGCGATGAACCCTCGGAGAGCTGGTCGGCGATCCGGAGCCAGGCTCGGACCACGTCGTCGATGTGCACGAAATCGCGGCGCTGAGTGCCGGGGGCATTCACGTGGAGCGTCCCGGAGGCGGCCTGGCGAACGAACGCGTTCACCACGTTCCCCTTCGCGACCTCCCGGTCTCCGACACGGTAGGAACCGTAGACATTGCTCATCCGCGCGATCGTCGCGGGGACCCCGGTGGCCCGGAGCTTCCGGACCAGCCACTCTCCCTCTGTCTTCTGGCGGGCGTACTCGTGCGTCGGCCCGGGCGGCGTTTCCTCGACGATCGGCATCCGATCGGGGGCGCCGACCACCGCCAAGCTGCTGGAAAACGCCAGCGGAATCCGACGGCGACGGCACATGGCGACGAGCCGGCCGGTCCCCGCGACGTTGACGGCCCACGTTCCGAGCGGGTCCCGAGCGCACGCGACGACCCCCGAGACCGCGCCCAAGTGGAGAACGACGTCGGCGTCCTCCATCCGCCGTAGGGCCCCCGGCGAGGAAAAGTCGGCCTTCAGGAACTCGATATCCGGAGGAGGAAGCGAGACGGGTCCTGAGAGGTCGTCAACGCCGAGGACCGTCCACCCTTCGTCGCGGGCCGTTCGAGCGACAAGATTGCCGATGTATCCGGCGGCACCGGTGATGGCGAGCCTCTTGTGGGTCGGTCGATGGCGTCGGCTTAGCATCGGTAGATCCGTACTGCTTCCATTTCACGACCCGTTCGGGAGGAAGGGGACCGCATCCGCCTCGACCAGCGACTCGAGCGATCGGCCGGCGAGCACCGCTTCGTAGACCGCATCCAACCTTCGGAGATGCTGCTCTGGAGTGAACTCGCGCAGCACCCATTCCCGACCCCGGGTCCCCATCGAAACCCGGGCTTCGGGAGAGTTCAGGATCTCGCCGAGCGCGGAGGCCAGCGCGCCGGGGTCCGCGACCGGGACGATCCTGCCCCCTTCTCCATCGTGTACGACCTCGGGGATCCCCCCGACGCCGAAGCCGACAACGGGGCGCCCTCGGGCCTGGGCTTCCATCGCCACGAAGGGAAGGTTGTCGAAGCAGATGGACGGAACGACGAGGACGTGGATCCGGCGGAACCACTTCTCCTTGGCATCCCCCGTCACCCGGCCCCGAAAGATCACCGATCCCTCGACTCCCAGCGCGCGCGAGAGTTCCATGGCGTGCGTCAGGCCCTCACCTTCCCCCGCGATCTCCAGGCGAACATCCGGGATGCTCGATCGGAGGATGCGGATCGACTGGAGCAGCGGCTCCATCCCCTTGTACCATTCGACCCGGCCCAGGAACCCGACGGTCGGGGGAGTCCCGTCCGGTGGCCCCGGGGTGGGCGACGCCCGGACCGAAGAGGGAATCGGAGCGAAGGAGGCGAGGTGGATCGCGGGCCGATACCGGTGGCGGTGCACGTACTCGGTAAGTGCCCGGCTCGGGCACAGGAACGCGCGCACGCGCCCGGCGGCCTGCCGGTCGAAGCTGGAGCGCTGGGCCAGTTCGTACGGAAGGCCCCAGCCCACCCGGCACCCCGTGAATTGACAGCGCGGAAGGATCCCCCCCTCGCAGGGAATGTATCCGGGTCGCATAAGGGACCCGTTCGGGCAGACCAGCTCCGCGTTGTGCACGGTCATCACGACCGGGACCTTGAGTTCGGCGAGCCAGCGCCGGATCGTGCCGAATCCTGCGTCGTAGTTGTGCAAGTGGACGATGTCCGGACGAAACTCGGCCGCGACTCCGCGAAGGCTGTGCAAGAGTTCGGGGCTGCCGAGCAGGTCGCTAGCAGCGCGACGCGCTCCCTTCGGGAGCGTGGGGAACCACGTGACGTCCGGGTCGGGCTCGCCCGGGCGCTCTGCTATCAGCACAAGATGGGTTGGGTTCCCTCGACGGCGCATCAGGTCAGAGATCGTGGAGACGTAGATCTCCGCACCGCCTCCGGTCCCCGGCCAGGAGTGCACTCGGAGGATTCTCATCGTCGGTTCACGGAGAAACGCGGCGCACTTCTGTCGGGGAGCGCGATCGCGTGCGACCGCGATCTAACGCCCGGAGCCGCTCCCCTCTCGTAAGCGCCGGGACCCACCGGTCGACTCGGCATTAACGTGGCGTGTTCCCTCTGACGTTGATAAGGCTTCGTCCAACGACGCCGGAGCACGTCGCCCGCCGGCTGGGCGCTCGCCTCGCGGTACTGGCGCGAGGAAAAGTTAGAGAGCCTTTAAGGACCGACCGTCTCTAGCGGGCCCACCGTGTCTACGGGGCTACTGCATGGGTCCCAGGGTGGCTCCCCGCGGATGTACCGATGAAGCGACAGATGATCGATATGTTGGCGGAGCTCGTGAAGATCCCGAGCGACCCGCTTTCCGATAAGCAAGAGATCCTCGACTACGTCCAGTCGTTCA
>JAJYUO010000128.1 GCA_021792485.1 Thermoplasmata archaeon | reverse complement strand
CCCTGCCGATCGGTTCGGTCGTGGGCAATCCGATCGCCTGCGTCTACGCCCTCACGTTCACCACGCTGCTCGCCCTGGTCGGAGCGATCTTCATCGGCCTGTACATCTCCCAGCGCTGGCTCAGCTCGCGGGACTTCTCCCCGTTCGAGGTCGAGATGCTGAAGATGCGCCGGGACATCGCCGAGATGAAGGAGTCGATCGACCGGATGCGGAGGACGGACCCGACCCCCGAAGAGGGCAGCCGGCCGCCTCCCGTGGGAGGCGCGGCGCCGTGAGGATCCCGGTCGTCGACAACGGCGGCCAATGGACCCACCGGGAGTGGCGGGTCCTCCGGGACCTCGGGATCGAGAGCGAGATCGTCCCCAACACCCTCGGGTTCGAGGCGATGCACGCCGACGGGATCGTGCTCTCGGGAGGCGCGCTGAGCCTCGAGGGCACGGAGACCCCGCTCGGCCGGGTCGCCGAGTGGATCGACCGGGCGAACGTCCCCGTCCTCGGGATCTGCGTCGGCCACCAGTTCCTCGCCCGGCACTATGGGGGCCGCGTCGCCCGCGGGGCCCCCGAGTTCGGACGGATCGAAGTGATCGTCGAGCGGCCGGACCATCCGCTCTTCGCCGGGATCCCCTCGCCGTTCCACGCCTGGGCGAGCCACAACGACCAGGTGGTCGAGGTGCCGCCGGGCTGGGCGACGCTCGCGCACTCCCCCGGATGCAAGGTCGAGGCGATGGCGCATCCGACGCGCCCGATCTGGGGCGTGCAGTTCCACCCGGAAGTCGAGCACACCGAGCACGGCGTCGAGTTCTTCCGGCGGTTCGTTTCGTTGTGCCGCGCGAACCGCGCGGCGATAAGTACCCCCTCCGAATAGGAACGGTTCGTGCCGATGCGGACGCGGCACGCCTCGAGCGTGCGCGAGCGCGACCTGATCGAGCGGGCGCGTACGCTCCGCGAGAGCGTCGACCCGCTCTTGCCGAAGCTGACCCCCGAGTGCCCGACCGAGCGGTTCGACCGCCTTCGGCGGGAGCTCGAGGACGTCCGGGAGGCGCGCGACGAGGAAGGACGCCTCAACCGGATGAGCCGGTGGGGCGATCCGCTCGTGCGCGCGTACGCGGGGCTGCTCAAGTTCCAGCTCGAGCCCGAGATGCCCCCGATGGTCTCGCTCTCCCTTCCGACCGGCGACGTCGCGTTCGCGCCTCTGGGGAAGGCGACCCCCGAAGCGGAGGTCGCCGTCCAGAACTTCCCGGACCCCACGCGCCTCCTGCTCGGCTATCTCGACTGGGCGCGCAAGGGATTCCACTTCTTCGCGACGCCCGCCCAGCTCTGGTGCACCGGGCGCGACCCGACTCCCCCGCGCGAGTTCCTCGCCGCGAAGCTGGCCGACCTACCCTACCATCTCCAGGAGGATGCGGCCCGGACCGCCTACGAATGCCCGCACCTCCTCGCGAACGAGCCCCGCCCCTACCTCGAGGTCGGCTGGCCCGGCGCCGGCCGGGCGTTCCGGGTTTGCCGCAAGTGCGCGAAGGGGGAGCGCCAGCTGTTGAGCTCGCTCACCGAGGATCTCGCGGTCCCGGACCCGGAGGAGGAGTTCCCGGTCGCCGTGCGCCTCAACACGACCTGCTACGGCGGGGAGGAGTGCGTCCACCAGAACCTGCCCGGCCTATCGCGGGCGGCGCGGCGGGCCTACTCGCTCGGCCGGTATTCCGACGCGAAGCTCTTGTCGACCTATCTCGAGGAGATCCGCCCGCGGCTCGAGGCGACGCGGCGGCCGACGTACGTCGCGGGAGGCGTCTGCTACGGCTCGGACGAGGAGAAGTTCCTCGCCGCCCTCCATCCGACCCTGGTCGAGCGGCGGGCGCTCCAAGCCGCTCTCGGCGGGGAGGAGGGCCTCTTCGAGATCGAGGAGCCGACCGCCAGCAAGGCGCTCGAGCGGCTGTGGACCCATCATTCCGGCGAGATCGTGCGGTCGATCGTGACCGACCCGAACGAGGCGAAGCGGTACCTCGACGAAGGACGCCACGCTCCCGGCCGCGTGGCCGAGCTCCTCAAGCGGGCCCAGAAGAGGAGCGAGGATCGGGAGCTGCTCGACTCGCTTCCGCGCTACGCGCGGCTCAACCGCGAGGCGGCCTACGTCGACCAGGTCGCCCGCGCCTACCGGACCCACGGGCCGGTCGGGGCCGAGCGCGTGGCGATCCAGAGCCTCCCCCATGAGGGAAAGGAGCGCGGGCTCGCCTACGGGCTCCTCCTCGCGCTCGGACGCGCGGGCTCCCACGCCTGGCAGTTCTCCGACTCCGAGAAGGAGTTCGGCCAGTCGCTCGTGCCGGCGGCGACGCACCTGCTCCAGGCGGCCCCGGCCGACTACCACGGCGCGCTCGACCGACTGTTCCACGCCGCCGGGGTCTCCGACTGGGGGAACCGGGCGGCCCCTCCCGCTCCGTAGCCCGGGGGCCGTCGGCCCTCAGCCGGAGCCGATCTGCTCGAGGGCCGCCTCCTCCTCGAAGTGCAGGTGGGGCGCGGGAACGACGAGGGCGTGCATCGGCGGCCCGAAGTCGCGGGAGACGAGCGTCTCCCAAGGACCGTACCACGCGCGCGCCTCGGGCGTGCCGACCCGGGCGACCACGGCCACGCCGGCGCCGGGCGAGAGGACGGTCCCGTGAGGATCCCGCGCGTGCACGATCGCGATCGCTTCGCCCGCGGTGAGGAATCGCCCCTCCTCCGGTCGCAGGTCGAGCAGGACAAGGGTGTGGAGATCGGCGTCACGGTTCGCCCGGATCCCGTCGAGGAACGACGTCGGCGAGAACCCCGGCGCGGGGAACGGGACGGAGACCGTCCTCCCGAAGCGGTACGGCATCAGCCCGAGAAGCCCCGCCGCGGCGGTGAGGATGCTCGCGTTCGGCAGGTAGCCCGTGGCGTACCCCGCCCGCTGGGCGGCGAGCCGCAGGGCGACGTGGGTGGTGGCGCCGAACGGATCCCCGACGACCAGGAACGCGACGCGACGGCCGTGCTCGAGCGCGTCGAGGATCGGCTTCTCCGACTCGACCTCGGCCCGGGTGAGCCGCTCGATCGGATGCCCGATCTCCTCGGCGAGCCGGTCGAAGGAGCCGGGACCCCAGATTGCCGTGTACTCCTCGGCGAAGATCCGGTCGCATCCCCGCAAGAGGTCGAGGGCGCGGCGTCCGAGGTCCTTCTCGTCCCCGAGCCCGAGGCCGATGAACCAGAGCTCGGCCATCGCTCCGCTCCGCGCGCTAGGTCCGGATCGCGAGCACCGGGCACGGAGCGTCGCGGAAGAGCTCTTCGAGGAACGGCCGGGTCAATAGCGGCGGCCCCGCGCTCGGCTCGTGCTCCTCGCCGACCACGAGGAAACCGTACCGTTCTCGCGCCGCGCTCTGGAGGATCAGCTGGGCGTGATGGCGCCGGCGCGAGAGGAGGGCGGCGCTGACCATCGGGTGCCGGTGCACGGTGGGGATGCCCCGCGCGGTGCGGTCCTCGGTATCGCCCTTCCGGGAGGATCCGGAGCCGAGATCGATCGTGACGACCGGCACGCCGCCGTCGTGCAGCGAGAGCTCCTCCGCGAGCTGCATCACCTTCGGCGACACGGGGCCGTGGAGGGCGGGGACCAAGATTCGCGGGATCTTCGGCCGGGCGAGCGCGAGTCGGTTGAGGATCAGCACATCGGCGCGCGCATGGTGGAGGATCCCGCTCGCGGTGTGGCCGACGAACGGGTTGCGGCTCCGTCGGTCGCCGCCGAGGCCCATCACGATCCCGTCCGAGCCGTGGGACTCCGCGCTCTCGAGGATCTCCCCCGGCACGTCGACGCTCGCGCGCACCTCGGGTTCGACCTTGACGTCGAGGGCGGCAGCGACCTCGTGGGCCGGGACGACGAGGTTGACGCTCGCGCGCCACTCACGGGTGACCTCGGG
>JAJYUO010000127.1 GCA_021792485.1 Thermoplasmata archaeon | reverse complement strand
AGGGCCCCGATGCTCACGGCGTCCGCCCCCGTGCGGCGGTACCGCACGACGCGCTCGGGAGTGATCCCCCCGGAGAGCTCGACCCACACGCGGTGGCGAAGGCCCGCCCGCTCGAGCGCTCGGACGATCGCGGCGGCCTCCCTCGGGGTCGCGTTGTCGACCAGGATCGTCCGCACTCCCGCGCGCGCGACGGCGATCGCCGCGCGCGCGGAGCGGACCTCGACCTCAACCGGGGCGGGATCGTCGAGTGCGGGTGCCAGGCGGGCGAGACTGCCGGAGAGCGGAAGGAGGGCGAGATGGTTGTTCTTCACGAGGATCGCGTCCGATAGGTCGCGACGGTGCGGGTGTCCTCCCCCGTCGACGATCGCCTTCTTCTCCAGGTCCCGCAGGCCGGGCAGCGTCTTGCGGGTCCCCCAGACCTCGAGCGGAGGGTGGGCCCTTCGGCCGGCCGCCACCGCCCTCGCAGTGGCGGTCGCGACTCCCGAGAGATGCATGAGATAGTTCAGCAGGGTCCGCTCGGTTCCGAGGATCGCGCCCGCGCGTCCCCGAAGCGCGAGGACCTCGGTCCCGGGCCGGAGGCGGGATCCGTCGGCCCGGGCCCGAACGACGGTGAGGCCGGCGCGGCGCGCGATCTCGCGCGCCGCCGACATGCCCGACAGAACCCCGCTCGCCTGAGCGGTCACTCGGCCCTCCGCCGGTATCCCTCCGACGCCGAGCGCCCGGGTCGTCCGATCGGCCCGAAACCGGTCCTCGGCAAGGGCGGCCGCGACCGACCGGGCCAGCTCGGGCGAGCGTCGCTCCGGGGTCCTCGGCGCGCGTCTCATGATGGCGGGTGGGCGGCCGGCACGAAGGGAAGCGGAGTGACCCGGGCCGGCACCCACCTTCCCCGGATCTCGAGCTCGACGAGCGTGCCGGGGCTCGAAAGCTCCTTCGGAAGGTAGGCGAGCGCGATCCCCGCGTGC
The DNA here is from genome assembly GCA_021792485.1 of Thermoplasmata archaeon. Classification (GTDB taxonomy): domain Archaea; phylum Thermoplasmatota; class Thermoplasmata; order Lutacidiplasmatales; family UBA184; genus Lutacidiplasma. The sequence continues at coordinate 2,956 of JAJYUO010000127.1, read as the reverse complement.
AGGCTCGGCGACATCCCCCCGCTCGTGAGGGTGCCGAGCGCCTTCCCGTCGTACCGGATCGGGGTTCCGTGGCGCGGGATGGCCCCCGGTTCGGTCACCATCAACCCCACGAGATGCTCGGCGGTCCCCTCGGCGATCTCCCGGTCGATCGCCGGTCGGCCCACGAAGTCATGATCCCGCTCGACGAACCGTTCCTGTCCGGCTTCGATCGGGGATCGGTCCCGCGCGAACTCTTGCCCGGAGAGGAGGAACCCTTTCTCCAGGCGGAGGGTGTCGCGCGCCCCGAGCCCGCAGGGGACGGCCCCTGCGCGGGTGAGCGCCTCGGCCGTCGGGATCGCCCGCGCCCCCGGGACGTACAGCTCGTAGCCGAGCTCTCCGGTGTAGCCGGTGCGGCTCACGAGGATTCGGTCCGCCAGGTCCCCCGGGATCGCGCCTCCGACGATCCCCTCCGAGGGTGCGCCGGACGGCGACGGGTCCGGGTAGAACCGGCTCGTGTAGAACCGGAGCGGAGCCAGCGACCAGTTCATCACGGTCTCCAGGAGGCGACGGGAACTCGGGCCCTGCACCGCGAGGATCGTCACCGCGCCGTTCCATCGACGGATCGTCACGTCCGGGTGGCGATGCTGCTGGAGGATCGACTCGATCTCCTGGGCGCGTCCCGCATTCGGCACCACGAGATAGGCGCGCGTCGGCGAGGTCCCGCGGTCGAGACGGGTGATCAACAGGTCGTCGACGATGTGGCCCGTCAGCTCGAGAAAGAAGGTGTAGCGCGCCTGCCCGGGCACGAGGCGCTCGACGTGGGCGGTCGTCCGTCGCGACAATAGGGCCGCCGCCGTCGATCCCTCGACGGTCAGGATGCCCATGTGACCGACGTCGAAGAGCCCCACCCCCGAACGGACGGCGGCGTGCTCGGCGAGGATGCCGGAGTAGTACAACGGCATCTCCCAGCCGTTGAACGGAACGAAGTGCGCTCCGTGCGCGACGTGGAAGTCGTAGAGCGGCGTGCGCGAGAGCGGCGCCGCGGCGACCGCCGCGCTCATGTGACGATCTCCGCCAGGCGGCCGGTGTCCAGGGCGAGGCGGATCTCGCGGGCGAGGCGACGCCCCGTGCTCATCGGTTCGCGGTAGAGCGCGTTGCCGTACGGGTGGCCGAGGGCGAGATGGATGTTCGTGCCGCCTCCGATCCGCACCGCCACGTCGAAGACGGTGGGGCGTCCGTTGCGGTCGATGCACGTCTGAAGGCAGAAGGGGCCGACGATCCCGGGAGGGTAGCACCTCCGGCTCGCGTCGACGAACTTCTCGCCGAGGCGGAATACCTCCTCGAGAATCGACTCGCGGACGGTGAGGCTCCCGTGACCGACCACCGTGTACTCGGGGATCCGCATTCCTTCGGGAAGCTCGAGCTGCTGCGCGGCGGGCAGGCGCACCATCCCGTCGAGGTTGCTCTCCCGCCGCTCGTCCACGCCGAGGAGCTCGAGGCCCTCCTCACGAGGGGCGAGCGGCGAGAAGAAGAAGTTGAAGTTGAAGACCGGCCCAAGGACGTACTCCTCGATCCGGGCGCTCGCGAGGTCGTCGCGCGCGATCGTCCCCTGAGCGAGGAGATGGTCGGACTTGCGTTGGTACTCCTCGAAGCTCGCCGCGGTGAAGAACCCGCGCTCCAGGCGTCGGATCGCGTGCGGGAGCTTCACGATCGCGAGGCGGTCGATCGCGTGGGGATCGGCGATCGGCCGCGGGATCGGGATGTCGGCCGACTCGAGGAGCGTGTAGTAGTTCTCCCGCTCGCTCCGCTCCTCGATCCGGAGCATCGAGCGCGAACCGACGATCGGGACCCGGAACTCCGACTCGATCGTCGGGAGCGGGACGTAGGAGCTGAACGCCCGGTTCGGCACGAACAGAACGCCCCGGTGCCGCAGGCGCTCCTGCTCGGCGGCCGCGGCGAGGTCCTGGAACTTCTCGTACGTCCAGACCTCGTCGACGCATCCGCGCGCCGATCGACCCGGCGCGGCCGGCCGCTTCGCGAAGTACCGGGAGTACGTCGCCTCCCGGCCCCGTTGGGCGAGGACGAGGGTCGAGAATCCCTCGTGCCGGGCCCCGTCGGCGATGTCGAGCGCCGAATGGGAGCCGACCGTCCCGACCCAGGGACGATCCGGATAGGAGTCGAGGAGTCCGCGGATCTCCTCCACTTCCAGCGCCATACGGACGGGTCACTCCCGGAATAGTTTAAGATGGCGCGCGAGCCGCTCGCCGGTCATCGGAAGCTCGGTGGGCCCCTGCCCGCAGGCGTCGCGCACCGCGTTCGCGATGGTCGCCGGCACCGGGATGATCGGCGGCTCTCCGAGCCCCTTCGCCCCGAACGGTCCCGCGCCGAGGAATCCTTCGACAAAGTGGACCTCGAGCGGAGGGACCTCGGCAAGAGTCGGGATCCGGTAGTCCACGAGCCCGGGGTTCTGGAGCACGCCCTCCGGGCTCCACATCCCCTCCTCGGTGAGAGCGGTCCCGAGCCCCATCACGATCCCGCCCTCGACCTGGGCCCGGGCGGTCTCGAGGTCGACCACGCGGCCGACATCGTGGAACGCCGCGTACCGAACCACGCGCACGGTCCCGACCTCGGGATCGAGGGCGATCTCGGCGACGTGCGCCGCCCCCGCGAAATCGGTGTACGGATAGAACGTTCCTTCGAGGACGCGGGCGGGGTCGAACGATCCGGCTTTCCCGTAGTGCGTGCCGTACACCGTGAGGCCACCGTGCGCGATCTCCTCGGCGCCGAGGATCTCGCGCACCGGGCGGATGACCCCGTCAACCTCGACGGCGAGTTCCGAGCCGCGAACGACGAGCCGGACCGCGCCTTCCGGCGCGTCGATCCGCCTCGCCAGCTCGGCGCGGAGCTCTCGCGCCGCCGTTTCCACCGCTTGGCCCAGAGCGCCCAGGGTACGGCTCCCCCAGACGCCGGAGTCGAA
>JAJYUO010000126.1 GCA_021792485.1 Thermoplasmata archaeon | reverse complement strand
ACGTGTCGAGGTGCATGTCGATCATTGGGTCGAGTTCGTTGCCCGGGATCGCCGGATGGCTCGGTTGGTGGACCACGCCGACCTCGTCGAAGCCGATCGGCATCGCCAGGATTTGACGGATGCCGGCTGCGTTCGTTCGGTCGCCGTTCCCGATCAGCGCGAACGATCCCATCGGCATGAAATCCCCTCCCTCGAAGGTCCCGGGAGCTCGGACCTCGCCGGCGATGTCGCATCCCGCGACCTTGAGGAGCGTGCCCGTGAGGAGCGGCTCGTTCGCCCGCTGAGGTTTGGACATCCGGCCGAGGATGAACCCTCCGCGGCTGAGGGCCTGCTGGTCGCGCATGAAGTACAGGTTCGCGAGCGGGACCTCTAGGCGCACTTCGGGCAATACCACCCGGTAGCCGGGGTGCCGGTCGAGGTGGACCGAAGGGCGCAGCAAGAGGAAGTTGAACAGGGTCTCGGCGTCGAAGCGGTCGAGGTTGCGGCGCAGCGCCTGCCTCGATCGCTCGACCATCGCCTTCGGACCCGTATAGCGGACGATCCCGAGGATCGCGCTCCGCACGCGGTCGACGAACTCCGGATGCTTCGCCTCGACGTCGACCGCGAAGCGCTTGAGGCGCTGCACCTGGACGCCCGCCTCGGCGAGAGCGTGCTCGAGGGTCGTATGCTCGTAGATCGCCTCGTCGACGCGGAAGGCGCGCTCGTAGAGGAACGAGTACGGCTCGGTCAGGCCGAAGAACATCTCGATCCCCGGACGGTGGATCAGGACCTGCCGGAGCGGGTCCCACTCGGCTCGGGCGCGGTTCGTCATGGTGGCGTCCCTCCGTCTCTACGTCCGGTCGCTCCGGTTCGGCACAACGCTATCGGCGCGTGCCGTGTGGGATGAGGACGACTCGACCGGAAGAGCCGCGATCGGCCCTGGGCCGGCCCTCGGGACCGCGGCCGAGGCCGGCTGCACCTCCTCCCCGGGCCGAAGTGCCGAACGGTACCCCCACACGAACATCGCCGCTCCGAAGACCACGAGCACGACGAGGTCCCAGGGCGTGTTGACGATCCCCATCGGCTGGATCGTGACCGGCCAGGTCGGAGGTGTGAGGAAGTTTTCGTAGATGAAGTACGGATCCCCGATGTAGCTGATGACGGCGATCCCTCCGACGTAGGTCGCGATCCAGTAGACCGCCCTCGACTCGAAGAACGTCGCCCGGCGGAACATCAATGTCAGGAAGTACGCGGGGAGACCCACGAAGATGAGGATCGTGCCGACAACCGGCCAGCCGGCGATCCCATCGATGGTAAACGACGATGTCGGAAAAGCGTAGACCATGAGGAAGCCCACGACAACCAGCGCGAGCGTGACGAGACCGATTTCCAGCAGCTTCGCGGCCGTGCGGAACGTCGGCTGCGTGAAAAGGAAGTAGAGTGGGATTCCCATGAGCATGAGAAGCACACCTACGAGGGTCCACGGCCAGCTCGCCCAGTAGACGAGGACCGTCGCCACCACGAACGCCGCCGGCGCCCAGATCCAGGCACCGGGGAGGCGGAACGGGCGTTCGGCGCTCGGCTCGTTGCGGCGCAGGACGACGAGGGCGAGCGAAGCGGCCGCATACGGGATCAGCGTCGTGATCGACGCCAGGAGCGCCACGGGTGGGAAGCTGGGGAGCGCGACCAGGAACACACCGGTGAGCACGCTCGCAAAGATCAACGCGATCGCGGGGGTCCCGAAGCGGGGGTGCACCCGGGAGAGCGATTGGAAGAACAGGTTGTCCTTCGCCATTGCGTAGGGCATCCGGCCCTGCAGCAGCACCCAGTCGCCGCCAGCGCCGAACGTCGAGATCAACGCCCCGGCCACCACGACCGTGCCCAGGATCGCGAGTCCCCAGCCGTTCGCGATATTGTTGAGCAGGAGGGAGCTCGTCGCGCTCCAGTCGCCCGTGGGGATACCGACGGCGCTCCAGTTGATCCCACCGATGAAGGCGACCGCGACGAGGAGGTAGATCGCGATGACGATCAGGACCCCGTAGACGGTCGCTCGCCAGATGTTGCGCTTCGCGTCCTTGACCTCCTCGGCCGGGATCGTCCCGGATTCGAATCCCGTCATCGCGAAGAACGTGAGGGCCATGGCGAACGCGACGCCGGTCCAGCCGAACGGGGCGAAGCCAAAGGCGGTGAAGTTCCCCGCGCGCAGGAACAGTAGGCCGATGATCCCAAAGAGTACGAGCGGGATGATCTTCGCCCAGGTCGTAACGACCGCGAAGGCGGAGCCCCACCGGATTCCTGTGATGTTGATCAGTGTGAAGGCGATGAGGAAGACCACGGCCACCAGCACGCCGAGGTAGGAGATCGTAAGCCCGAACGCCGTGCTGTAGGTGAGCCCGGGGACGTACGTTCCGAGGTACTCGACGAAGACATCGATGATGGCGGCCGTTCCGATGAAGGCGTAGAGGAAGTAGCCCCACCCCATCATGAACCCAGCAAAATTGCCGAGGGCCCGGCGGGGGAGCGAATAGGGCCCTCCCGTGACCGGGAACGCTGAGCCGAGCTCGGCATACGGCAGCGCGAGCAGAATCACGACGACGCCGAGGAGGACAAGCGCGACGATCGCTGCCGGGCCGGCGACGGATCCCATCGTCGCGGCAAGCGCGAAGATTCCAGACCCGATGATGCCGCCGACCACGATCGCGGTCAATCCCCCGAGGCTCACTTCGCGGCGCAGCTTCGGCGGCGATGCGGTCGGAGCACCCGCCGCGGGCGATGTCGAACCATCCTGCGCGGGCATCAGAGGATCCACCGACGGGGTGGGAAAGTACGATACATGAACGACAGGTCAAACGAACTCCACACGGCGCGCTGCGGGATCGATTCTGGGAATCTCGATCGCGATCCGGCGGGCGACCTACGATGTAGAACGCGACACCCGAAGCGGCGCGCGGGGCGTATGCGGTGAGCCCGGGCGTGCGGGCGGGGCGGTGCTCGGCTCCAGCTGGTTCGCTGCGTGGTGCACCACGAAAAGGAGCTCTCGCGGTGCGACCGGTAGACGGATGACGTGCAGGTTCCCGTGGCTTCGCAGATGCGCGTCCCGGGTTCCCACCAACACGAGCGGGCGGTGGCCCAAGGCACCGCCGGACCATTGGGTCAGGGTCTCCGAGCTCCAGGCATTGCTGGCGACGACCAGCATCGCCCGCTCGGCTTCCGGCCGGCGGAGGACGGTCTGCGCAGCCCGCGCGTTACGAACGGAACGTACGGAGTATCCCTCGGCCTCGAGGAGGCCGTGAAGCGCCGCCCCGAGGCTCGACGTCTCGGCGACCAGGATGATAGGGCGCGGTATCACGAACCGAAAGGGTCGTGGGGGAGGCCATAATCGTCCGGTGGGGTAGAATTGACCTGACGAACCGCTCTATATTTCCCATCCTTGCCTCGAAGCGAACAGGACCGTGCATGGAACCGATCGAAATGTTCGCGCCCGAGCTTCTCGACCATCTCCCGTGCGGCGTGGCCCTCGTTCGTCGCGGGGGCGAGATCGTCTGGCGGAACTCCCGCTTCGACGCGCTGACAGTCTCGGTGGGTGATCCGGCGCCAAGTTCCGTCGACCGGATTCCCGGATGGAGCGACGATCCCGGTCTCTCGGCAATTGTCTCAACCGAGCCCGCCCCGAATCGGTTCTACCGCGCGGGCACCGTTCGGTCCGAACGCCGGCCGCCGAATAGCGCACGCCCACTGGACATCTACGTCTGCCCCGGCCCCCTTGGGAAGTGGCTCGTGATGATCGTGCCGGTGCAGGGTGCGAAGGACGAAGAGCAACGGCGCTTCTTCTACCAGGCCTTCCTGACGAGCTCGAACGCGATGGAGGTCACCGATCGCGACGGAGTCCTCATCGACGTGAATCCGGCGTTCGAACAGATCTACGGGTACTCACGCGCGGAGTGCATCGGCCGGAAGCCGAACCTCGTGCGCAGCTCTCGGACCCGCCTCGAGACCTACGAACGC
>JAJYUO010000125.1 GCA_021792485.1 Thermoplasmata archaeon | reverse complement strand
CTCGCATGGGCGAACGACGCGAACTTCAGCGAGATCTACGCCGAGCAGATCAAGAGCCAGGGGCACGCGGGAGACGTCGTGATCGCCATCAGCGGCAGCGGCAACTCCCCGAACGTGCTGCGCGGGCTCGAGGAGGCGCGCGCGCTCGGGATGCGGACGATCGGCCTCATCGGAACCGGCGGGGGCAAGATGAAGGCCCTGTGCGACGTCGCGATCATCGTCCCGTCCGCCAACATGCAGCACATCGAGGACCTCCACCACATCGTCCTCCATCTGATCGCCGCGTACCTTCGGGACGAGGCCCCGCCCCCCGCCGTATGACCCCGGTCCAGGTCAAGGATTACATGATCCTGGCCGTGGAGCATGTGGCCGATTCGACGCCGATAGGCACGGCGATCGAGCGGGTGCTGAAAAGCCGCCACCACGGCTTCCCGGTGACCGACGCGAGCGGCCGGCTCGTCGGATTCGTCAGCACGAAGGAGCTGTTGCGCGCGCGCCACCGCTCCGAAGAGCCCCTCCGCGCGATCCTGCGGCCCGGCACCTACACGGCGAACCCCGAAACCGCGCTCGACGACGCGGCCCGCGTGATGTTCCGCTACGGGCTGCGCGATCTGCCGATCGTCGATCGGGAGGGGCGCCTCTGCGGCATCATCTCGAACCTCGATATCGTCCGCTCCCACTTCGAGCGTGCGACCCCCGCCAAGGCGGATACGCTCAAGCAGCTCCTGGCCGAGCGGTACGGCCTCCGCTTCAGCTACCATCGGGGGATCGTGCCGCTCGAGCGGCTGAGCCCGACGCAGTGGAAGGTCTTCGAGGACGAGCTCGAGGGCCGGCGGTACGAGCTCGAGCGCGGGTTCGCCGAGCCGCTCCTCGTCCTGCGGAAGGGGGAGAAGTGGATCCTCATCGACGGTCACCATCGCGCCCTCGCGGCGCGCGAGATGGGGTTGACGCAGCTGCAGGCGTTCATCCTCTATAGCGACGAACCCGAGAAGTTCTCCCACATCGAGACCGGGCTCGAGCGCACCGCGCGCGAGCACCACCTCGCCGGGCTCGAAGACATCGAGATCGACCGCACGGTCCATCATCCGCTCGTCGAGGTCACCACCCAGCTCCTGCGCCGGATGGACGGAGTCGAAGCGACCCGGGCGTCGGAGGCGGAAGAGTAGTCCCGCGCGTCGCGGGGGATTCATACACTATCGATATCAACCGCACTCCGGTCGAATGCGGGCCGGAGTGCCCCGTGAGACCCCGAAGACGGTGGAATTGGCCCCGGAGGTCCCGGGCCGCGCTCGCGCTGCTCGTGGCCGGCGGGTTGCTCTTGACCGCCACGCTCGTCGCGCCGATCGCGCTACCCGTGACGACGGAGATCGGCGATCCGGTCGGGGTGGCGCACACGACCCCGGCTCCCGCCGCCGCGCCCAGCACGGTGATCGTCAACATGACGGATACGCCGGCGTTCCTCCCGAACGCGATCTCGGTGAACGCCGGCTCCAACGTCACCTTCGACCTGCGGAACCTCGGGAACTACACGCACACCTTCACGCTGCTACGGCAGGCCAACGTGACGCTCAGCCCGTCGATGACCCCCGACCAACTGGACGCGTACTTCAACCAGAACGGCTCGACGATCAACGAGTCCGTGGCCCCCGGGGGGCTCGCCTCGGTCACCTACGCGGTGCCGCTGACCACCTACTCGTTGACGTTCGAGTACGTGAGCGTCGTGGCCTACCAGTTCCAGGCGGGGATGCATGGGACGCTGTCGGTGATACCGACGGTCGGAGGAAACGCGACCCTCTCGGACAACACGACCGACGCGCTCAGCTTCGTGCCGAATGCCCTCGAGCTCAACACGACCGGGATGCACTTCCCGATCAACGTCTCCATGACGCTCACCAACCTGGGGGCGCTCATCCATACGTGGACGCTGGTCCCCCAGGCCGGTGTCAACATCACACCGACGAACTTCACGTCCTACTTCGAGGCCCACCCGCCTCTAGCGAACATCTCGGTGACGTCGGCGGGGGGATCCGGATACTTCCTGATCGGCGGACCGGGCGTGTACATGTACATCTGCGAGGAGCCCGGCCACTTCGCCTCCGGAATGTACGGATACCTGTACGTCGACGTCCCGGTCCCGCACGTCGCAGCGGTCTCTACCTCGATCGTGTACGCGTGGGTGCTTGCCGTGGCGTTGGGAATCGTCGGGGTCGGCGTCGTGCTCTCGTTCGTCGTCGCCTACACGGGCCGGTTCCCCAAGCCGCCGGCCGGCGGCTCGCCTCCCGAGGGCGGACCCTACTAGCGGGCCGTCGGGCCGGACCGGCGGGAGGTGTCCCCGCGGATACGGGGGCGATCATCCCGGTCCTATACGTCGCCGCGACTCGGCCACGCCGGTGCCCGCTACCGTTCGAGGCGGAACGTCCCGGCCGGCCGCCGGGAGGGTTGGGTCCGGGCGACCGCTCTTAGAGGACGTCGACGAACGATCGCATCGTGGCGTGGCCCTGGCCGCAGAACTCGGTGCAGAAGATCTCGTAGGTCGTGCCGGCGGGGGCGTTGGGGATCTGGAATGCGACGCGGTTCGTGCGTCCCGGCAGCGCGTTCGTCTGAACGCCGAGGCCGGGGATGTACAGCGAATGGTCCACATCCAGGCTCGTGACGTTCAACTGCACGACCGTTCCGGGTAAGACCCATAACTCCCCGCCGGAGACCGTGTTGGTCGCGGCGTCGTAGTTCGAGGTGAAGCACGTCTGGTTCGAGTAACAGAACGTCCACGACCACTGCTCGGCCCGCACGACCACGTACTCCGACGGATCCGACGGAAGAGCGTCGACCTTGTAGAGGATGAACGTCGACCAGACGGCGATTCCGGCGAGCAGCGCAACGACCGCGAGAGTCCAGGCGATCTCCAGCTTTCGATTAACCATACCGCCGCCCCTTGGTGGCCGGGTCCCGGAACTTCATGAGCGCGTACGCGAGGAAGGCGAACGTGATGATCGCCCCTCCGGTGGCGATCCCCGTCATCACCCATATGATCTCGGACTGCATCGAAAGGTTCGTAGCGGCGGGAAGCACGCGTGCCGCGGTCACCGGCAGGGCCCCGGCGAGCGCGAACGGTGCCGCACGCAGTGCCCGTGCCACGGTCGGGTATCCTGAGAGCCGCATACATATGGGCCTAGTACGAACCGCGCGGCCCGCCGGGCCGCGCCGCACGCGCGCAAAGACGGCACCGGTGCCGACTCGATACTTACCAAGGCCCCATAATCGCACCGTTCGTTGAGGGGCCCGACCTTGAGCGCGCGCCGCGGAGAAGATTCGAGCCGACGTCGCCGCGCCGGGGTCCGTGCGGCCCTGCTCGTGATCGCCCTCGGGATCATCGTGCTCGCCGCGGCGGGGTGGCACGCCTCCGCTCTCCCGGCGGCGACGGCGCCTTCGGTCTCCACCCCCTCCGCCTCCGGCACGAGCTTTTCCGTGACCGCCAGCGCGCCGTATCATTTCTCCCAAAGCACCGACGAGGTCGCGGCGAACGCGACCATCTCGCTCACCTTCGCCAACACGGACTCGCTCCCGCACACCTTCTCGCTGTTCTCCGTGGAGGGAGTGGCGATCCCGTCGGACGCGACGGTCAACTTCACCGGCGTCGCCTACGGGGGCCACTTCCACCCGTTCCTCTTCGTGCTGTACGAGAACGTGACGGGCACGCGCCCGAGTTACACGTTCCGGGCCCCGGCGACCGGCTGGTACGAGTTCGTCTCTTCCGAGCCGGGGGACTTCGCGGCCGGCATGTTCAGCGCGATCGGCTTCGGGGTCCCGGCGCCGTCGAACCTCACCGGGGGCGGCCCCGCGGTGACCGTGAGCTGGCCGGTCTACGTGATCGCGGGAACGATCGTCGGGCTCGTGATTCTCGGCCTCGTGCTCGGCTTCGCCTACGGCCAGCGGGGCGAGGAGCACCAGATGCCTCCCGAGCGGCTCGGATATCCGGAACCCCCGGCGATCGGCGCGCCCGGCGCTCCGTCGCTCCCGGAGC
>JAJYUO010000124.1:2398-4023 GCA_021792485.1 Thermoplasmata archaeon | reverse complement strand
AGGGCCGGCTACGCGTTCGACTCGGCGCGAAGGGGCGGGCCCGGCCGACGGGAGCAGGAGCTTCTCGCCTCGCACCCGCCCGACCGATACACGGTCCTCGCCGAGCGCGACGTGACCGAGCCGCTTGCGCGGCGGCTGAACGCCCTCGCTCTGCGCGCCCAACGCCGCGCGCTGCACATTCCCCGGGAAGTGCTCGCGCGCGCAACCGCGAACGTTCGGGACCGCGTCGGGGACCGCACGGTCACCTACCATCGGGTCGAAGCGCTCGCCGTGTGGCGCGCCTGACGGTGGCCTCGTCGGGCCGTCGTTTCAACGCACGAAGGCGTCCAGGAACGTCCACCACGCGCCGACGGTGCGCTCGGTCGCCCGGATCGCCGCCCGGCGCGCTTCGGGGGACCGGGCGATCTCGGCCTTCAGGATCCGGCGCTCCGCGTCCGAGTGCGCGACATCGGCCTCGGTATGCACCCGGAAGAACTCGAGCCCGCGATCGGAGCGTACGCCGTAATGCGCCGCGAGGCCCCGCGCTTTCTCGGCCGCGACCTCGGGAAAGATCGACTCGTAGGCATAGAGCGCGCCCAGCGCCTCGGGAGCGGTCGCGTGGAGGGTGAGGTCCTCGTAGGCTCGGAGCAGCCGCCGCGTCGCCGGCGCCGGCCGGGACGCGCGGACGCGCGCGCGCGGGACCCCGATCGCCTCGGCGAACCGCAGCCAGAGCTCCGGGTGCGTCGGGTCCCGGCCCTCCTCGTCCAGAAGGTTCTCTAAGAGGGTCCGGCGCGCCGCGGGATCCGTCAGCCGGGCGTAGGCCCCGGCGACGTACCGGGGGAAGTTCCGCTCGAAGGAGTAGTACTGCTCCGCGTACCCCGCGAGCGTGGACCGGGCGACCTCGCCGCGGGACCACGCGACGTAGAACGGGTGCTTGAGCAAGTGGCGCTCTCGTACGATCGCATCGATCTCCTTCATGGGAACCGGCGAGGAGAGCGGCTCCGGCGCTATCTTCGTTTGGGCCCGGCGCTGCAATCCCGTTGCACGCGAGGCAACGCGTCGCTATCCGACGTGGAAGCGCTCGCGCATCACGTAGGGCAGCACGCCGCCGGCCCGATAGTACTCGAGCTCGATCGCGGAGTGGAGCTCGCATCGGGTCTCGAACGATCGTTCCCGGCCGTCCGGCGCCGTCGCGGTGACCCGGACGGTCGCGTTCGGACCGAACTCCGTCCCCGGGGCGAGCCGGAGCGCGAACGTCTCGGCGCCGGTAAGTCCGAGCCGCGCCCATCCCTCTCCTTCGCGGAACGTGAGCGGCAATACGCCCATGTCGACAAGGTTCGAGCGGTGGATCCGTTCGTAGGACTCGGCGATGACCGCCCCGACGCCGAGCAGGCGCGGACCTTTCGCCGCCCAGTCGCGCGAACTCCCCTGTCCGTAGCTCTTCCCCGCGAGGACGATCAGCGGGGTCTTCGTCGCCCGATACCGCTCGGAGGCTTCGAAGATCGTGGTCGTCTCCCCGCTCGGGAAGACCCGGGTGTACCCGCCTTCTTTCGGCGCGACAAGCTGGTTCTTCAGCCGGACGTTCGCGAACGTTCCGCGGATCATCACGTCGTGGTCGCCGCGACGCGTGCCGTACGTGTTGAACT
>JAJYUO010000124.1:0-2388 GCA_021792485.1 Thermoplasmata archaeon | reverse complement strand
ATATGCATTTCCCAATCGTTATAGCGGCATTAGTAGGCATAGCCGAAACAACTGGAAGCCTTGCAATGGCGCGGCTCTTCAGGAACGAACCGGCCGGCGAGCTCTCGGGGATCTCCCCGGCCGGGGAGATGTGGTCCGTCGTGATCTGGTCCCCGAAGACGGCCAGCGCGCGGGCCCCGTGGACAAGGACCCCGTCCCGAGGCACTAGGGGAGGCCCTAGATCGAGGTACGGCGCTTCCTGGAGGTACGTCGAGGCCGGATCCCACGGGTAGATCTCGCTCGTGGGCGCGCCGAGCGACTCCCAGTGGGCATCTCCGACCTCGATCTCCCGATACTTGGCCCGGAACATCGACGGATCGAGGTCGGCCTCGACGAGCCGCGCGATCTCCTCGCCGGTCGGCCAGAGGTCCTTCAGGTAGACCGGCGCGCCGTCGGCGCGCGTGCCGAGCGGGTCGCGGGTGAGGTCGAGGTCCATGCGCCCGGCGAGCGCGTAGGCGATGACGAGCATCGGGCTCGCGAGGTAGTTCGCCCGGACCTGGTTGTGGATCCGGGCTTCGAAGTTGCGATTGCCGCTGAGAACGGCCGCGACAAACGTGTCGCGGGCCGCGATCTCTTTCGCGATCGGATCGGGCAGCGGTCCGGAGTTCCCGATGCAGGTCGTGCATCCGTAGCCGACCACGTCGAAGCCGAGCTTCTCCAGCGGATCGAGCAGACCGGCCCGCTCGAGGTAGGCGGTCACGACCTTCGAGCCCGGGGCGAGACTCGTCTTGACGTAGGGCGGGACCTTCAGCCCGAGCTCGACCGCCCTCTTCGCGATCAGTCCCGCGCCGATCATCACCGACGGGTTCGAAGTGTTGGTGCAGCTCGTGATCGCCGCGATGACGACATCGCCGTCGCGGACCGGTCGCTCCGTCGGACCGTCCGAGGGAGCCGGATGGGCCTGCCGGTAGGTAGCGAGCGCCGCGCGGAACGACTGCGGAGCCTCGTCCAGCGGAACGGATTCGGCCGGGTTCTTCGGTCCGGCGACGGTCGGCACGATCTTCGAGAGATCGATCGTGAGCGTGCCGTCGAAGTCGAGCTGACCGCTCGTGCGCGCCCCCCAGAGCCCCTGGAGCCGGGCGTACGACTCAATCGTATGGAGATGCGACTCGTCCCGACCCGTGCCGCGCAGGTAATTGATCGTGGACTCGTCGATCGGGAAGATCGCCGCCGTCGCTCCGAACTCCGGGCACATGTTCGAGATCGTGGCCCGGTCGGGGACCGAGAGCTCGCGGACCCCGGGTCCGAAGAACTCGACGAACTTGTCGACGACCCCCTTCTCGCGGAGCCGGCGCGTGATCGTCAGGACGACGTCGGTCGCGGTGATTCCGTGCGCGAGCCGGCCGGTGAGCTCGACGCCGATCACCTCGGGGTCGCCGAGGAAGTACGGTTCGCCGAGCATGACCGCCTCGGCCTCGATCCCCCCGACCCCCCAGCCGAGCACGGAGAGGCCGTTGACCATCGTCGTGTGGGAATCCGTGCCGATCAGCGTGTCCGGATACGCGATCCGCTCCCCGTCCGCGCCGGCCGAGGTGACGACCGATGCGAGGTGCTCGAGATTGACCTGATGGCAGATGCCGTTCCCCGGGGGCACGATGCGCATGTTCCGATAGGCCCCCTTCGCCCACCGGAGGAATCGGTAGCGCTCCCCGTTGCGCTCGTACTCCCGGTCGAGGTTGATCGAGAGCGAGCGCGGCGAGCCGTAGCTATCGACTTGGACCGAGTGGTCGACGACCAGGTCGACCGGTACGATGGGGTTGATCTTCGTGGCCGCGACACCGGCCCGGTGCGCGGCGCTGCGCAGGGTCGAAAGATCGACCAGCACGGGCACGCCGGTGAAGTCCTGCAGCAAGATGCGGCCCGGGTAGAACGGCACTTCGGCGTCCGCCGGCAGCGGCCTCCCCTCGGCGAGCGCGCGCACCAGCCCGGGGTCGGTGCGCTCAGAATCGAAGCGGCGGAGCAGGTTCTCTAGGAGGATGCGGACCGTGAGCGGCCGGGCGTGCAGCCTAACCGGGTCGACGTCCGAGAGACGGTCGAGACGGTAGACGGTCACGTCCTCGCGTCCGAGCTCGACCCTCTCGGCGACATGAAGCGGATCGGGAATAGGTGTCATGGTCGGGGGAGACACCGTGCCTTCTTGGGGTCTGCGGACCCGATCGTCACGGCATCCGGGCGACCCGGGGCCGAACGGGCCCATGGAAAATGCGAATCGACCCTGTCCGGCGAGGGAGGGCGGCGGCGGTCCGCCGCACCGGTCGCTTGCCCACGGCGGCCGCCGGCGACGTGACCCGACGGGCCGGGCACGCCCGATCGCCTTCCGCGCGGGGCGAACGGTGGATCACGGCCTTC
>JAJYUO010000123.1 GCA_021792485.1 Thermoplasmata archaeon | reverse complement strand
CGATGCCCCTAGCCGGTCCGCGACGGTATCCTCCACCGACCGGCGAAGGGCCGGGTTCCGCGCGAGCTTCCTCCACTCCTTCTCGGCCGCCACGGGAAGTTCGGCGAGGCCGGCCGCTCGCTTGTGGAGCCGCCGCACGCGCAGACCGTACGCGAGCCGCCGACTCGTCGGCGAACGGTCATGTCCGAGACCGGCGAGCAAGTCGCCATCGGTAGCCGTCAACCATTCGCGTGCCGCGTCCGGATAGCCTCGCGCGCGCTCCACCGCCGCTTGGGCCATCAACTCGGCCGAGCGCACCGTCTTGTGATAGTAGACCGCAGCATACATGAGCGCGCGACCCACGAAGAACCCCTCGACGGCGCTGCGCGCCTTCGCAGCAAATGCAAGACGGCTCCGGACGAGACGCGCCGTGTCGATGAGGCGCACCGCGTCGATCGCGCCATGGGCGACGCCCGTGTAGTAGGCGTCCCGTTGCAGGTAGTCGATCCGATCCGCGTCGATCGGGCCATGAAGGAGGGAGGAGAGAGGCGCGCGGCGCCGAGATCGGTCCGGGTCGATGAGGTCGGCGAGACGCCTCGGGGCGATGCCACGGGACTCCAACAGTCCCGGCACCGCAGGGTCCCCGCGGCTGTCTTCGCTTCCCTCGATCAGCACTCGAGAGCGTCGCTCGTGCCCGTACCCGAAGACTTCCTCCATCGTGGGCTCGAGGGTGTGCGAGAACGGTGCATGGCCTAAATCGTGGAGAAGAGCTCCGACGGTCACCAGCGTCAGGTCCCTCTCGGATAGCCGAAGGATTTCGGCGATTCGGTGCGCGATCCAGTAGGCCCCCAAGGAGTGCTCGAGGCGCGTGTGGTTCGCCCCGGGGAACACGAGGTGAGCGAAGCCGGTCTGCCGGATCCCCCAGAGGCGTTGGAACTCCGGGGTTCCGATGAGATCGAGAGCGAGGCCCTGGAACGAAATCGGTCCATGGACCGGGTCGTAGATCGACTTGTGGCCACCGGCCGTCGAACGGATCACGGCGGGCGGAGGAGGGGCTCGGATAAGAGGGGGCCCATCGCCTTCGTTTCCGACCCGGCCGAACCTATTTATCGCGGCCTCCCGAGTTCGTTCCGTCTTATGTCCGGCTCGGACGGTTCCGGGACGCTCCCTGCCTCTCTCGATCGGCGCGTGGAGCTGGCATTGGGGCAGGACCTCCTGCGTCAAGGGTCAGCGTCGCGGGCCCTCGAGCATTTCCGTCGCGTCCTCCAGATTCATCCGCGGGACCCGGAGGCACGGCGCGGCTTCGCCGAAGCGTCTCTGGACGTGGGTGCCTTCGACGATGCGCGTCGAGTGGCGGACGAGATCTTGGCCGAGTCCCCTCAGGATATCGAGATGTGGCATCTCGCCGCGCGGATCGACCGGGAGACGGGCGACGCCGAGGGGCTCCTTCGCTGCCTCACGAAGATCCGCTCCCTCGATCCCAACGACCGGCGCGCGGCCCTGGACCTCTATCACCTCCGCGACATCCAAGGCGACCGGGAAGGAGCGTACCAGGCTCTCGGCGAGGCGATCCAAGACGGGACGAGCCCGTCACCCGGTGAATCCTACGGCCAGCTCGTGCTCGCTCGCGCGCAGCTCGCCCAAAGCCTCGGTCGTGCGGAGGAAGCGGAGGCGGGATTCGCACGGGCCGCGGAAGTCGAGCCGGCGCTCGCACCTCAGGTCGCGATGATGCGTGCGAAACACGAGGCGTCCGACGGTCGGCCGGACCTCGCGCTCGAGCATCTGCGTAGCGCCTTCGGCTCGATCGAGGCGGCCCGGCGTCCGCCCGAGGCGCTCGCGCTCGAAGGCGAGCTCCTTCTTTCCACCGAGCGGACGAGCGAGGCCCAAGCGGTCTACGATGCCTGGCACGCGCGCGATCCGACCTCGGCGACCGCGCTGGTCGGCGCCGCACGGTGCCGGATCGATCAGGGACACCACCCCGAGGCACGCGATCTCCTGCGCGACGGGCTCTTGCATGTGCCCCGGGATGAGTCGCTCGTCCTCTGCCTCGCCGAGGCCGAGAGCGGCTCGGGGGATCTATCGGCCGCGGAACGCGCTGTCCTGGAGGGAATCGAGCTGTTCCCCGACAGCGAACGGCTCTACGTTCGGCTGGCCGAATTGGCGACCGCGCGAAGCAACTGGGAGAGCGCGGACCGGGCGTACGCGAGGGCGGAAGAACTCAACCGGGCCTCGGTCGACACGGCCCTCGGGCGAGCGTTCGTCGCGGAGAAACGGGGCGATCCAGAGACCGCGCTCGCCGAATACGCCCGTGCGGCCGAGCTCGCACCGAACGATATCCGTGTGTGGAACCGGCAGGGCGCGCTCCTCCTCTCGTTGCATCGGCCGTCACCGGCCGCGACCTGCTTCGAGCGCGCATTGGGAATCGACTCCGAGTCCGACACGGCCCGGGACGGCAAACGGATCGCCGAGCGCGAGGCGCGCAACCGGGCCATCGACGATTACGCGCTCGCGGCCCTGCGCTCCGAGCACGATCTCGGTCGGCCCGTTACGAAAAACGACCTCTTCGTCGGGCTGCACGTGCCGTTCGAGCTCTTGGACGCGGTCGTCGCGGCCATGGCGCGCGAGTCGAAGATCGATTTCGCCGCCCTCGCTCCGACCGAGCTCGAGACGCTCGAGCGCCGCTCGTGCGTTCTGGTCGAGCGGGCCAGCCGGCAACCGTCGTCGACCGGGGATGACCGGTCGTTGACGCTGGCGGATGTCGCCGGGCTCGCCGACCCTTCGGAGTCGTTAATGGAAATCCAACGCCTGTTCGCCTACCTCGACGCGGTCCTGAAGATGGACCTGCGTCCGGAGAACCTTCACCTCACCCCGGAGATGGAGGAGATGGCTCGACGGGCCCTCGCGCTTCCGCCGGAGGAGCGGAGCCTCTTCGGGCTCGTTCGCGCGCTGCACGTCGGCGTCTATCGCGCGCGGGTCATCAAGGCTGTCGAACGCGCGAGCGCGGCGCCGCGCGTCCCTCTGCCCGTCGTCGACCTCGCCGCCCACGCGGGGCAAGGAACCAGCGTGGATGCTGAGGTGGAGGGCTCGCATTTCTTTTCACCCGAGAATGTCCCGAACGTGCCGTTCCCCGGCCCCGCATCGGGCGGGAAGGGTCGCGCGGTTCCCGCACGCCCCCGGGGCTGGCCTGCCGGGATCACAGCACTGCCGACATCACGATCTCACGATCGGGAGCGCTGTCTGGGATGTGGAGGGCTCGCTTCGCTGCGCCACGATTGCGGAGGGAGCCTCTGCCGCCTCTGCGCGAGCCAGTTCCAGAACTGTCCGAGGTGTCGAGCGCCTATCGGACCGACCGCGCAGGCTCCCGCGCCGGCCGCCTCCTCGGGAGCTCGTGCTCGGTCGTCGACCACGACCGGGCTCGCCGCACGCTTCACGGCCGCGGTCGCTCGGAGGGAGAACCGTCATACGCTGCCTCCCCCGCCGGAGCGCGTAGCGAAGGCTCCTGCGTCCATCTCTCGCCCTTCTAGATCGAATGCTCCGGCGCGGAACGTCGCCCCGGTTCGGACGGAGAACGCCCCCGTCCGGGCCAAGCCGACCGCCCCTCCCGCTCTCGAAGTGACGGCCCCACCGAACCCGACTCCGTCCGCTACGAAGTCGCCGCGGCGAGAGAAGGTCGACGACGAACCGCGCCTGTAATCCACCGGCCGCCCGAATCGGCTTATATACTAGCCGGGGCCATGAACCGCCGACATCTCCTCCATGTCGGAAGCATCTACCGCCGCGACCGTCAATCGGATCGCTGCTGGCCTCATCACCGGGATCCTCGTCGTGGCCGCCGGAATTCTGTTCGTCGGCTTCTACCTTCTTTTCCCGGGGAACGGCCATGCGTTCTCGTTGCTTCTCATCGGGATGGTCGCCGTCGTGTTCGCGGCGATCGCCTACCTGATGGAGTCGTTCTCACGTGCCCCGACCTACCAGCGCGCGACGGCGTGGGGGTTTTACGCATTCGGCTTCGCGGTCCTACTGTTGACCCTCGGATTGAACCCTACGAGCTAC
>JAJYUO010000122.1 GCA_021792485.1 Thermoplasmata archaeon | reverse complement strand
GGCTCGAACCCCGAGACCGCCCCGAAGAGGACGCGAGCACGATCGCGCTCGTCGAGGGACGCTCGATCGAATTCCCATTCCGCGGCGGAACTCCTTGGAACCAGCTCGCGCGGCTGGGTACTTCCCGGGACCGGGTTGTAGTGTACGCCGAGCCCCGATGGCGCGACGCCGCCGCTCGGTGGGTGAGACGCCAAGGAGCGTTCCCGGCCTAGCTCGAACCCGCCAGCGCGAGAATGCGTTTCCATTGAGGCGCGTCGACGGGCATGACGGAGAGACGGGCGATCCGGACTAGATCGAACCCCTCGAATGCCGGATCGCCCCTGATCTCGGCAAGGGTCACCGGTCGTGCGAGGGCCCGAAGGGGCTCGATGTCGACCACGACCGACCCGGGGGGATCGCGCGGGTCGGGTCGGGGGTCCGACGTCACCCGGACGACTCCGACGCAGGCCCGTTCCTTCCCGGAGTGGTAATAGATCGCCGTGTCGCCCTTCCGCATGGCTCGAAGATGGCGAAGCGCCAGCGGATTGCGGACCCCGTCCCAGCGGGTCCGACCGTCCGAGACGAGATCGGCGAACGAGTAGTGTGTCGGTTCCTCCTTGATCAGCCAGCGCGCCACGATATCGATGCGAGACCCCGGGCCCCATACGCATTGCCCCTGCGAGGGGACGGTATATCCTCCGGGTCGCATCGCGCCCCGTGCACGTCGTTCTGGTGGGAAGCGGGCAGCGTCCAATCCCCCCGACCGGCTACGGAGGGGTCGAGCGAGCGATCGCCGAGTACGCCGCCGCCCTCCGGCGGTCCGGCGACGAGGCGATCGTGATCAACGAGGTGCATGCGAGCCGGACCGCCGAGTACCGCTTCGCATCGCACCTGGGCCGCTACCGCTCAACGCTAACGAGCGCCATCGTCCACGCCCATACGCCGGTCGTCGCGAACCGCCTCGCGAGAGCAGGAATCCCGTTCGTCTACACCACCCACTCCCGCCACTGGTTCGCCCGCGACCGGTGGACCGAGCGCTGGGGATTCCGCCTCGAGTGCCGAGCGGTACGACGAGCGGTGGCGACGGTCGCGATGACCGAGGTCGTCCGCGCGACGGTTCTCGAAACGTTGAGAACGGCCCCACCGCTCGGTCCGGTGGTCACGATTCCCTTGGGCGTCGACACGGAGCGCTTCTCCCCCGGCCCGTCGACCGGCGACCCGAGGATCGTCCTCGGGATCGGTGCCGTCCTTCCGGTCAAGCGCTGGCACCTGGCGGCCGAGGCCCTTGTCGATACGTCGCTCACGCTTCGCCTGGTCGGTCCGGTGGTCGATCGGGAGTACGCCGCGCGCGTTCGGAAGTCCGGGCCGGTGGAGATCGTCGGCGAGATCGCCGACGCGGATCTCCCGCGACTGTACCGGGAAGCATCGTTCGTCGTTCATCCGAGCCGGGTCGAGCTCTTTGCCGGGGTCGTCGCCCAAGCGATGGCGAGCGGGAAGCCCGTCGTCGGATCCCTTGCGGTCCGGCCCCTCATCGACGACGGGCGGACCGGTCTCATCATCGAGGAGGGCTCCGAGCCCGCCATGGTCGCGTCCTTCCGCGCGGCGGCGCTCCGCCTCTCGGCGGACGACGGCCTGCGCTCTTCGCTCGGGGCCGCCGCTCGCCGAACGGCGGAAGAGCGGTTCAACTGGGGCTCGGTCGTCGAGGCGCATCGGGCTCTCTATCGCTCCGTCGGCGCGTTCCCGGCCACCTCCCTATAGGACCCCCGAGCGGTGAAGCCATATTGGCCGCCGATCCTCGCGAGCGGTATGACGGCTCGGGCGCAGGGACTGGACCGGATGCGGGCGCTCGCCGCCCAACTCCCCGATCAGTTCGCGAACGGGTATCGGGACGGGACCGAGGCCGCACGCGGAACCCTCGGGCCCCGTCCGCGGCCGACGTATGCGGTCGGGATCGGGGGCTCGGCGATCTCCGGAGACCTCGCGAGGGTCGTCTTCGAGCGGGAGACCAAGGTCCCGTTGGTTGTCGTCCGCGGCCCCGCGCTGCCGGCCGCGGCCGATCGCGACTCCCTCGCGATACTGTTGAGCCACTCGGGCACGAGCTGGGAGGCCGTTTCCGCCTACGATGAGGCGCGACGGAAGGGCATGCGCATGGTCGCCATCACCTCCGGCGGGGAGCTGGCGGAGCGTGCCGAACGCGACGGCGTCCCGCTGATCGTCATCAACCCCGACATGCCTCCGAGATGCTCGGTCGGCCTCGTGCTGGGCTCGATCCTCGGCCTGCTGGATGCGTGGTTTCCCGAATCGAACGAGGATCGCGTCGGCCGGATCGCCGACCGCCTCCGCGCTCAGCACGCGATCTATGCCGCGCACGGCGGGCTTCCGGCGCGCCTGGCCGCTCGGCTCGGCCGTCGACTCCCCTTCGTCTACGGTGACGGGCCCCTACTGCCCGTCGCCCGGCGCTGGGCGACCCAACTCGAGGAGAACGCGAAGCGACTGGCTACGTTTGACGAGGTCCCCGAGACGTATCACAACGCGATCGTCGCGTGGGACCGCCTCGCTCGCTCCGACGGACATCGACTCGCGACGTTCTTCCTCGAGTGGGAGGGAACGCATCCAAAGATCCGGGCGTCCAACCGGTACTTCGAGCGGATGGTCGCTCGCAAGGGGGTCCGGACGCTGCGCGTGGCGTTCGACAGTTCCGATCTCCTCGAGGCCCTCCTCGAAGGAACTCTCGTCGGAGACCTGACGAGCCTCGAGCTGGCCGCGCGAGGACGGGTCGACCCCCTGGCGATCGATGCGATCGCGCGATACCGCGACTTTCTGGCAGGATCGTCGGCCCGCGAAGCCGCGGCGCGACGTTCGTGAGGCTCGAGCGTCCCGACGGCTCCGCCATGTGGCTCGGATGGAGCCGGGAGCCGGCGGGGCGCGGCTCCGTGCCTCGATGAGATCGACCGCCCGGGCGGAGGAGCTCAATTCTTCTCTCACGAGGCCTTTGTCGGGCGCCCCCGGGTCCGGTTTCGGGCCGAGGGTTCTCGCGGGGTTCGGGGGAAGGCCGACGGCTTGACAACGGACAAATACGTGCGGGACTCCGCGGTAGCTGGTGCTGAGGTAGCCTAGCTCGGCCAAGGCGCCAGATTCGAGATCTGGTGATGCGTATGCATCGCGGGAGTTCAAAGGAGGGCGGGGAGGATCTCCGCCCTCGGAAGCTCTCCCCCTCAGCGCCTCC
Source organism: Thermoplasmata archaeon (assembly GCA_021792485.1). Classification (GTDB taxonomy): domain Archaea; phylum Thermoplasmatota; class Thermoplasmata; order Lutacidiplasmatales; family UBA184; genus Lutacidiplasma. The sequence goes on along the minus strand of JAJYUO010000122.1, from coordinate 837 downwards.
CGCGGAATCGCGGGTCTCCCTCGAGATCGAGATCGTCCGGGCGAACCGATCCGAGCTACGAACGGTCGAGCTTCCCGCGGATCGAACGGTGCGGGATGCGATCCGGGCGATCGGCCTCTATGCCGAGGGTACGGCCGTACTGGTCGACGGGCGACCCGTGCCCCATGATCGTCCGATCGCCGGACTCTCCCGTCTGGAAGTCGTACCGACGTTCAGCGGCGGCTGACGACGCGCCCCGATCCAACGAGCCGAAATTCTTATATACGTTCCGAAAGTGCTTTATACGAGTTGTCGACCGTACGGGGCCGCACGACCACCATCCGAGAGATCGGAACGGTTCTCGCCGTCACTCCGACCGGAGCGCTGACGGTCCGATCGAACGACGCCACCGTCGCCCCGGAAGGGACGATTGTCTCGGATCCGCGGGGCCGCTTCCGGGGCCGCGTCGTCCGTGTTTTCGGCCCGGTCGACCGTCCTTACCTCAGCGTTCGACCCCGCCGGGCGATATCGGCCGAAGAAGGGCTCGGGTTGCTCGGCCGTCCGCTCGTGCGCGAAGGTCCTGATCGCGAGGCCGCATGAGCGGGACGAACGCCGGTGAAGCATCGGCCGCGCGCAAGGAGAAGGTCAGCGGAACGCAGCCGGACCTTGTCACCGCAACGCGCTGCACCAATTGCGGCTCCACCCACCTGACCCGGGACTACGAGCGAGCCGAGGTCGTCTGCGATGAGTGCGGCCTCGTCCTCGAGGAATCGATGATCGACCAGGGGCCCGAGTGGCGTTCCTTCGACGCTGAGCAGGGCGAGAAGCGCGCGCGTACCGGCGCCCCTACAACGCTGA
>JAJYUO010000121.1:1177-4082 GCA_021792485.1 Thermoplasmata archaeon | reverse complement strand
TTTGGGGAGCTCTACCGAGGCCTGAGCTTCCAGGAGGTGGGGGCGCTCGCGCTCATGAGCCGGGCTTCGCTCTACGTCATCCACGGCAAGCCGGTCTTCGCGCTGCCGGGATCGGAGCGTGCGGTCCGGACGGCGGTCGAGCGGTTGATTCTCCCGGCGGCCCAGCACCTGGTCGAAGAGCTCGAGCGCTGAGACGCCCTTAGGTCGTTCCGCGGCGCATGGACAGCGCCCCGAGCGGGGGAGGGCCGGGGTCGAGGATCTGCGGCGGCAGGCCCTGGAGCGCGCAGAAGTCATGCCACGCACGGTTCGCGTCGACGTGGTGGGCGAGGAGCACGCCGCGCTCGCTCAGCGCCTCCCATGCGTTCTTGATCTCGAACCGCGCGCGCGTCGCGTCGGGTCCGTTGTCGTAGAAGAAGAGGTCGATTCCCGAGGAACCCGCGAGGATCGACCGGAAGCGCTCCTCCGTGTTCCCGAGGACAAGGGTCCAGCGGCCCCGGAGCGACGGCGGGACGAACTGGCCCACGCGGACGTTGTCGACCCCTTCGGCTCTTCCGGCGGGGGTCCCCGGCCCGAGGGAGGTGAGCTCTCCGAAGTCGTTCGCCTCCAGCGCCGCGAGCATCCAGGTCGTGGAGTAGCCGGGCCGGACGCCCGTTTCGACCACCCGGGCAGGCCGCAGTGCACGGACGAGCAGGTAGAACAGCGGGCCCTGGGGCAGCTCCCGAACGAACGCGAGGCTCGCTCCACGGGCGAGCAGCCGGTCGGCGATCCCGGCGGCCTGGATCTCCTGGCGGAACCTCCGCAGCCGGTCCGGCTCGCAGTCCGCCAACCGCGCCAAGCGGTCGAGGCTCGCCTGTCGGGTCAGAAGCATGCGCTGGCGCAACGCCTTCAGTGCCGCCGGAGGCAGGATCGGGGGAAGACGATGGTTCCGAGGGCCGGCCCCGTAGGTGCTGCGGGCCCAAAGATGGGAAACGTCCGGGTCCACCCGGGTGGACACCGGTTCCCGCATGCAACGGGTACTGCGTCCCCGTACTAAGACTTGTCACGCCCCGAGTCCGCCGTCGGCGCACCAGATTTCTCGGTGGTGCCGGGTTCCGCCAATCGTTTAATAAGCTTCCGCGCTGGATTCCGGTTGGAGCTCGACTATGGTGGTCCAAGAGATCGATGGGGCACACTTTGATGGTTTCGCCGAAGCGAACGGCGCCGCGGTTATCGACATCTGGGCGCCGTGGTGCGGTCCGTGCCGGATGGTCTCTCCGATCGTTGATCGCTTGAGCGAGAAGTACAAGGGGAAGGTCTCGTTCGGGAAGATGAACTCCGACGATAACGGCGACAAGGCCGGCGCTCTCGGGATCATGAGCATTCCGACGCTGCTCTTCTACAAGCAGGGCAAGCTTGTCGACCGTATGGTCGGCGCCTATCCGGAAGAGGTCATCGACGAGCACATCCGCCGCCTCCTCTGACTCTCCCGCGCGCGGCGCGGGCCCGGGGCCGTCCCCGGTCCGAACGGGGCGGATCGTCGCTTCTTGGCTTGGGAGGGACATTGAGCGCTGCGGAACCCGATCCGCAGCTGCAGCGGTATTCGTTCCAGCGCAAGCTTGACGAGATCTCGGCGGCGAAGGGCCGCGCGACCGAGCTGATTTCGCTCTACGTCCCGCCGGGCAAGCAGATCGCCGACGTCATCGCCTACCTGCGAAACGAATACGCCCAGAGCTCGAATATCAAGAGCCGGACGACCCGCAAGAACGTGATGTGGGCGATCGAGTCGCTCATGGGCCGCGTCCGGGCCTACAAGGCGCCTCCGGCGAACGGCGTCGCGTTCTTCGTGGGCTCCAAGGCGGTCGGCGCGGACCGTTCCGAGCCCGTGACGTTCATCGTAGAGCCGCCGGAACCTCTCAACACGTACCTCTACCGATGCGATTCGACGTTCTTCTTGGACCCGCTCTTATCGATGGCCCACGAACCGGATCTCTGGGGGCTGATCGTGATGGACCGCGCGGAGGTGACGCTCGGTTTCCTGCGCGGGAAGCGCGTCGAGGCGCTGCGGAACCGCAACTCGCTCGTCCCGAGCAAGCACGGCCGCGGGGGACAGTCCGCCCATCGCTTCGAGCGGATGATCGAGCACGCCGCGCACGAGTTCTTCGTGAAGATCGGCGAGATGGCCGGCGAGCTGTTCCTCCCGAAGGTCGACGCCCTGAAGGGGATCCTGCTCGGCGGGCCGGGCGCGACGAAGGAGTATTTCTACAAGGAGGGGTTCCTCGACTTCCGCCTCCAGCAGAAGGTCGTCCAGCCGCTCTTCGACACCGGCTACACCGACGACTACGGCCTTCGCGAGCTCGTGGAGAAGGCCTCCTCCGTCCTTCACGGACTCGAGATCACGGAAGAGAAGCGGATCATCCAGCGCTTGCTCGCCGAGATCCGCAAAGGCGACACGGGGCTCGCTGCCTACGGTCCGGAGAACGTGGAGCGCGCCCTCGAGGCCCGCGCCGTCGACACGTTGCTCGTCAGCGAAGGGATCCGTCGCCGCCGAGTGACGTTCACCTGTTCGGCCTGTTCGACTTCGTTCGAGCGCGTGCTGAACGACGCTGAGGTCGACGCCTTCCTGGACGCGCCGTGCCCGAATTGTGGGCAGGCCCAGGTGCACGAGACCGCGAGCGAGGACTACGTGGAGGGCCTGTTCTCCCGCGTCGCCGCGGCCGGCGGCACCGTGCGACTCATCTCGACCGAGAGCGAAGAAGGAGAGATGCTGAGCAAGGCGTTCGGCGGGATCGCCGCGCTCCTACGATACCCGCTCGGTCGGACGGGCGAACCGGCGCTCGCGCGCCGGGGGTCGACCGGAGCCCCGAGCCCTACCAGAGCTGATTGAGCGGATCGGCCTCGCCGGTCGGTTCCGGAGCTGTCCCGTTCG
>JAJYUO010000121.1:0-1167 GCA_021792485.1 Thermoplasmata archaeon | reverse complement strand
CGGCGGATAGAGCGACGCGTTCGGGAACTGCGGGGGAGGGAGCTGCCGCCGCCGGGCGACCAGCGCGGCCGATATCAGGGCCACGACCACGACGCCTACTCCGACAGCGACATAGGGACCGAGCGCCGCCGACAGGCCCGTAGGAGTCGGGCCGACGAGCGTGGCCGAGCAGGTGGCCGCCGAGGCGCTCAAGCAGTTTGCGTACTCGTTGTAGGTCGGCGGGGACATCGAGCTGCCAGCGACCGTCTGGTTGGAGAGCGAGTCGTTCGTGTCGCCGTTGTAGGGGTCGTGGATTCCCGTGGCGAACGACATCGTCGAGGACTGCACGAGATGCCGGAAGGGATCGGTCACGCTCGTGTAGGCCTCCGTCGGGCGCGCGGCGCCTATGACCGCGTTGACGATCCCCCATTCCCCGCCACCGAGATCCCCGAAGAAGGACTCCGGAGCCCTGAGCGCGATCGCGAAGCCGCCGGGGAATGCGAGATTGCCGGTGATGGCTCCGTAGGAGATCACGTTGACATCCTGAGCGTCGAACTGGGCCGTGCCGCTCTCCGAACCGCGGAAGAGGACCGGCTGGGCCACAACGCGGATCTGGAACGGCGATCCCACCGCTCGCGACTCGGTGATGTTTCCACCCTCGGTGCCGGACTGCGTGAAGTTCCACGTCGCGTTCCAGCTCGCGTTGGAATCATAGGACGACGTGGAAATCCACGCCTCTCCGGACGACGGGTGGAGAGGGATCAGTCCGAGGCCGCCCGGAGTCGTGAAATTCACGTAGGAGTCGGCCGTGTACCTCACCGACCCGTCCAGCGACCGAACGACCATCCCGTTCGCGCTGCGATCGACCACCGACTCTTCCACGGACACGACGGAGACGACGTGGCTGTTGAGGACCCCGATGGCCGCCGTCGCGCCGGCGGCGAGAGGGGCCGCGCTCTCGAGCACGACACTCGAGTCGTTCGTGAGGTTGGTCCACGCGGTAAACGTTTCGGAGGCGTTGTACCCGATCGTCGTCGTTTCGACGGGTCTCGCGCACGACGGCCGGCAATATCCGATCGAGAGCGAGATCCCGTAGACCTCGTGCAGAATCAGTTCGAAGGAGGAGGAGTTCACCGCGATCTGGGTGACGTTCGAGACGAAGCCAAAGTCGGCATTTCCCATGAACAC
>JAJYUO010000120.1 GCA_021792485.1 Thermoplasmata archaeon | reverse complement strand
CGACTACGTGGAGGACGTCCACGAGTCGGGGTTCAAGATCACCAACCCCACGCTCCCGGTCCCCGATGCGGCGGGAATGGCGGGTGGTTGTACGTCCTGCGGATCGAACTCGGCGAACGGCGGCGGCTGCGGTTGTGGGTAAGGTAGCACCGCACGCCCGTCCCCCCGCGAGCCCCCGGCCGCTCAAGGCGGCCGCACGAACGCGTTTGTCCAGTTGGTCCAGCCCCGGTCCTAAATACCGCGCCCGGGTTGCCGCGCCTCCTCCATGAGCGCCGAGCCGCTTCGCAGCCGGGACCTTCGAAAGGTCTACGAGACCCGCGGGGCACCCGCGACGACCGCCCTGGGGGGAGTCTCCTTGGAGGTCCACCGGGGCGAGCGCGTCGCCCTTCTCGGCCGGAACGGGGCCGGCAAGACCACGTTCCTGAAGATCGCGAGCACGCTCTTGCGGCCGACCTCGGGCACGATCGAGATCTTCGGTCACGACGCCGACCGAAACCCGGACCTCGCCCGGCCGCTGATCGCGGTCGTGCCGCAGGAGGGGAAGCCGTTCTTCCACCTCTCTCCCTACGAGCAGGTGTACACCTACCTGCGAGCCCGCGGCTTCCCGCGCGATCTCGCGAAGGCGAGGACCCGGGAGGCGCTGGAGAAGATGGGGCTCACCGACATCCAGGACCGCCTCGCGATCACCCTTTCGGGCGGGCAGCGCCAGCGCACGATGGTCGCGACCGTGATCGCGACCGAGGCCCCGCTCCTCTTCCTGGACGAACCGACGATCGGGATGGACCCGTTCGCCCGGCGGGCGGTGTGGGACGCGCTGCGCGAGCTCACGCGGCGAGGATCGACGATGCTCCTGACGACGCACTACTTAGACGAAGCCGAGGCGCTCAGCGACCGCCTGTACATCATCGATCGGGGCCGGGTCCTGGTGCAGGGGACCGCCGAGGAACTCAAGGCGTCGGTCGGCGGGACGCTCAAGGTCACGCTCGCGAAGGGAGCGGGCCGTCGCGAGCTCTTCGAATCGTTCGGCGAGTGCGTCGTCGACGGCGGCTCGTGCACCGTGATCGTGCCTCCCGAGAGGCTCGGGGAGCTGATGGCGATCGCGGTCCGGGAGCACCTGACCGCCACGGTCGGCCCGGTCACTCTGGAAGAGGCGTTCTTGCGGTTCGTCGGTCGGTCGATCAATGAGGACGACACCTGAAGGCCCCGCCCCGGTGCGCTCGCGGGCGTTCCAGGGACTTCCGGCGTTCTTCTGGACGGAGGTGCTGGTCCAGGCGAACGAGCTCACCGCGATGGCGACGAGCATGGTCATCCAGGGGGTCGTGCTCGTCTTCGTCTGGATCCTCGATCCGTCGCTGCTCGGGATCGCGTTCTGCGGCGCCCTCATCTTCTCGATGTTCACGATGGGCCAGCGCCTTCTGAACGAGGCCGCCTACATCCGCATCGACCACAAGGCGAACGACCTCTACCTGGCGAGCCCGCTGTCGCCGGAAGGGTACTTCCTCGGGATGGCCGGCGGGATCCTCCTCGTCTACATCGCGCCGGTGATCGTCATGGGGATCCTCGCCGAGATCGTCGTACGGTTCACGCTGGCCGAGGTCGGGCTGCTGCTCGCGGTGTGCTTCAGCGTCTGGATCTCGAGCGCTTCGATCGGCTACACCTTCTCGACGTTCTTCCGGGACAATCGGGCGATCTGGGCCTACGCGAGCCTCTTCTTCACGACGTTCGGAGTCGTCTTCCCGGTCTTTTACCCGCTGACGAGCTTTCCGGCGAGCCTCCAGCCGATCGCCCTCCTCCTCCCCCCGAGCGCCGCGGCGAGCCTGGTGCAGGCGGCGATCGGGGCGATCCCGGTCGTGCCCTCGCGGGTCGTCTTCGGCGCCGTCGCGCTCGCGGCCGAGACGCTCGCCCTCTTCGGCTTCGCGGTCTACTGGGCCCGTCGTACGGTCCGGGAGGGCTAGCGCGTGGCGGGCCGGAACGTCGATCTCGTCGAAGAGGCGAGCCGCCGCCGGGGCCACGCCCTGCCGGCGTTCGCGATCGTCGGCTGGCGATGGATCGGCCGGAACCCGGCGGTCGCGATCGCGCCGATCCTGCTCCCGTTCATGTTCCTGTTCTTCCTGCACCTCATCAGCGCCGAGTACTTCGCCCTCGAGATCGCCGGCGCGATGCTGTTCACGATGCAGAACATCGGCTCCTGGACGCTGGGCGACAGCGCGGTATGGCGGATCGAGTGCTCCCTGCAGGACCTCTTCGTCGCGAGCCCGCTCGGCCGGCTGCGGTACCTGTTCGGCATCGCCTTCTCGAACCTGATCGCGATGCTGCCCGCCCTCGCGATCCTCGGGACGCTTCTGGCCTGGCAGGTCACGCAGGACGGGGCCGTCTTCGGGATCTACCAGTTCGTCGTGCTCGTCGGGAGCCTGGGGGTGCTCTGGGTCCTGTTCAGCGCGATCGGGATCGGCATCTCGAGCCGCATCAAGACCCAGCGGGCGATCTATCCCGTGGGGAACCTCACCTTCACGGTGCTCGGGATGCTCGCCCCGCTCTACTACCCGATCGCGATATTGCCGCCGGTCTGGCAGGACGTGGCGCACTTCGTCCCCACGACGTACGCCGCCCTCCTGGTGCAGGGAGCGCTCGGCATCACCCCGCAGTCGGTCACGAACCTGGCCGTCTACGCCGGGCTCCTCGTCTTCAGCGCGGCGGTGGGAATCTGGATCGCCCTCCGGCTCTACCAGTGGCGGGTCGATTGAACGACGATCGCAAAGGGCCGGTGGCGCATCCCGGGTCGGAGCAAACGTTCAAACCCTCCGAGGGCCTAGGTCCGTTGGTGGCTGCGAGCATCGGACCCGGCGTCCTCTCCGTCGCGCTCGACCCCGGCCGGCCCGTGGCGTACCCCCTCTTGGTTCCGTTCCTCCCTCGACCCGGGGGAGGGCCGTAGGAAACCTGCAACGATGTGTCCGGACGAGTTTGACGAGATCCTGAGCGCCCTCGACCGCGAGACCGCGCGCATCCGCGTGCGGGCCGAGCCCCGACGATACAACAAGCCGGCGACGGTGATCTCGGGGTTCCCCCCGGGCGTCGATCTCGAGGAGACGACGCGCGCCCTCAAGAACCGGCTCGCCACGGGGGGCAGCGGCGTCGACGTCGAGGTCTACCTCCAGGGCGATCACCGGGCCCGCATCCGGGCGGAACTGGGCCGGCTCGGCTTCGACCCCGAGACCATCGAGATCTCCGACGCGCCGCTCCCCAAGCGCGGACGGCGGGGATAGGCCCCGACCGGCCCGGTCGCGGTCTCAATTTAGACACGCCGACGAGCTTATATTCCGCGGACCCTCCCACCGGTCGGAGTCATCCATGTCGGAGTACGCGCATCCGGAGGTCGTGGTCGAGACGGACTGGGTTGCCGAGCACCTCAAGGATCCGAAGGTCCGGATCCTCGAGGTCGACTACGATCCGGCGGCCAACTACGATCTGAACCACATTCCGGGGGCCTATCTGGTCGACTGGCGACGGGACGTCAACGCTCCGGTGAGCCGGGACATCCTGAGCGCCGAGGCGTTCACCGCGCTCTTCCGGCGCTGCGGGATCGATCCCGACACCCGGGTCGTCCTCTACGGGGATTTCAACAACTGGTTCGCGGCGTTTGCCTTCTGGGCGTTCCGCTACTACGGGGCCACGAACCTGGCCCTCATGAACGGGGGCCGGAAGAAGTGGATCGCCGAGGATCGACCGGTCGGCACGGAGCGGCCGGCGCCCGGGGCGGGCCGGTTCAGCGCGTCGGCCCCGGACCCGAAGCTGCGGGCCTACTACGACGACGTCCGCCGGGCGCTCGACGATGTGCGCGCCGGCCGGATCGGGCTCGTCGATGTCCGGGGCCCCAAGGAGTTCTCGGGGGAGATCTCCACCCCGCCCGAGTACCCGACCGAGCACGCCCAGCGCGCGGGGCACATCCCCGGCGCCCGCAACATCCCCTGGGCCCAGGCGGTCCGCGACGACGGGACCTTCAAGTCCCGGGCCGAGCTCGAGGAACTCTACCGGTCGCGGGGGATCGTCCCCGAACGGCCGGTGATCACCTACTGCCGGATCGGGGAG
>JAJYUO010000119.1 GCA_021792485.1 Thermoplasmata archaeon | reverse complement strand
GCGCGATCCCGGATCATCGGCGGGTAGTCGCACTCCGCGCTGCGGCCCACAAGGTCCTGGCTGTGGCCGAGCGCGGCGACGATCTCGGTGGCGCTCGGAAGGAGAGAAACAACGCGCATCTCGAGGTAGGCGCCGGACCCAGTCAGGCGCCCATTACAAGCCTTTGCGGTCGGATGGCGCGGGCGAAACCTGCCCTCTCGACCGGATCATCGCGCGGAGACGCTCCGCGTCAGGGTCCGACAGGCCCAACCGCCGCGCCGACTCCTCCTCGTCCCGCCCGGCGTCGGCGAGCCCAATCTGCTCGAGCACGATCCCATGAACGAATCGGAGGCGGGGATCGTTCGGGACTCGATCGAGGACGTATTCGAGCTCGGTGCGAGCGCCTCGCCAGTCCCCGCGCTCGATCAGTAGGGCCATCAGCCCGATCCGCGCGGCCGCCTCCTCGGGGTGATCGTGCACCACCGCCCGCAACGCCTCGAGCTCCCGCTCGTGCTCTCCGATCCCGCCGAGCGCCCCGGCGAGCCCGATACGCCCCTCGACGTGGCCGGGAGCGAGCTCGAGCACGCGCGTCCACGCCTCCTTCGCGGCCGGCCAGTCACCGAGGGCGCTCGACGCTCGTGCCCGTCCCAACCAAGCAGGGAGGTACTCGGGCTTGAGCCGCGCCGCCTCCTGGAAGAATCGCGCCGCGAGAGTCATGACGCCCGCCTGGTACCAGGTATCTCCGCGGCGCATCGACGCTTCGAGATCCTGCACGCTGGGCAGGGCGGATGTCGCCCGGCGCTGGCCGCCGGCGTCGGACGGGATGAGAGGGGTCTCGATCCCGAGCGCATCGACCAGGCGCGCGAAGTCCGCACCGGCCACGACCGTGCCTCCGCGTCGAACGATCTCGGGCCCCCAGTATCGAGGGAGCTCACGGATGGAGAAGACCACGAGCCGCTCCGCCGGGACGTCCGCGGCATCACACCAGCGCCGGACGGAATCCATCGACACCCGGCTCGGATCCGAGACGAAGACGTAGAGGTACCCGTCCGCGGTGTCGAGTACGAACCCCTCGGCCACCGGCCGCGCGGCGTCGAGACTCTGGCCCATCGACCGGAGCAAGTCTCGGACCAGCTCGATGAATGCGCGCGAGTCCATGCACCGACCGGAGGGCCTGTCGCCCGCTTAAATATCCCGGGCCATCCGCAAAGGCGGTGGGCGCCGTGGACTTTGGGGAGCTCTCGGCATATCGTCCCTCGATCGAGGCGGCGGTCAGGGCCCACTATCGGACGGCCCATCCTCGGGCGCCTCCCTCGGTCCGACGGTACCTTCGCCTCGGGCAGGACCTCTCCCTTCGGGGAGGAAAGAGGTTTCGCGCCCTTCTCGTGCTCGCGGGGTTCCACGCTGTCTCCGGGCGGGATCCCTCGCCCGCCATCGAAGTCGCCGCGGGGCTCGAGCACTTCCAGACGTGGATGCTCATCCACGATGACATCATCGACCATTCTCAGGAGCGACGAGGTGGCCCCACGGTTCACCGGGCGGCCTCCGCCCTGCACGCGCAGGAGGGCGGGACGGGGGACTCGGCGGACTTCGGCGAGGGGATCGCGATCACCCTCGGCGACGGAGAAGAGCCGTACGTGATCGACGCGTTTCTTCGAGTTCCCGTGCCGCTCCGCGCTCGCATCGCCGCCCTCCGCGAGTACGCAGAGATGACCCGGCAGACGGCCTACGGACAGTTGCTCGACATCCGGAACGGGACGGTCGACCCCTCTCGCCTGAGCGCGCGCGACGTCCTTCGCGTGCACGAGCTCAAAAGCGCCGTGTACACCGTGGTCGGACCCCTGAAGATCGGGGCCCTGCTCGCCGGTGCTTCGCCCGGGCGGTTGGGGGATATCGACCGGATCGGTCGGGACCTCGGGATCGCCTTCCAGTTGCGCGACGATCTCCTCGGCGCGGGCTTCGACGCGGAGGCGACCAGGAAGAGTTCGAACGACCTCACCGAGGGAAAGCGAACGCTCCTGATCGTTCACGCCTGGAAGCACGCCGACCCGGTCGATCGGCAACGGATCTCCTCGGTGCTCGGGAACCCCCGGGCGTCGGACGCCGAGGTGGAGGCGGTTCGGTCCATCATCCGATCCACGGGAAGCCTCCGGCATTCCGAGAGAGAGATCGCGCGCCTCACGCGACGGGCCCTCGCCCGCCTCGAAGCGTGCCGGACCTTGCGGGCGAGCGCGAAGCCGATGCTGCGCGAAATCGCCACGCGATTGGTCGAGCGGCGGGCCTGACGGGGACCGATCAGGCCGGCGGGTTCCCCTCCGAACCCGCGGCGCCGACTCCGGCGGCCCGGAGCGCCTCGCTGATCTCGCGCTGCATCGACGTATAGCGCTCCTTGAGTCCGTTTTCCTGGCGTTCGACCGCCTTGAGCCGAACCTCAAGGGTCTCTTGGTCCTCGGTCAGCAGCTTCTCCACCTCGCCCCGGTCCTTGGCCCGGACGAGGAGTCCGCCGACCGGGCGGTAGAGGGTCGCGGTCTCGGGAAGCGTCCTGAGCTCCTCGAGCGTGTGCTTGATCTCGCGAAGCTTGAGGTCGAACTGGAGGCGTTGCTGCGAGACCGCCGAGAGCTCCTGCTGCACCCGCTGGAACTGCTTGAGGTCGTTTTGGATCTTTGCCGGAATCGCCACGCCCGTCGGACGAGATCGGCGAGATAAGGGCTTCGGGGCGACTTACGGGGGCGGCGGCGCCTCCGCATCATGCGCCCGCCCGAGCGTCTCGATAGAGAGGTGGATCCAGCCCAAGTACGTGTTCAGCGCCGCCCTCAATGGCCCGGTCTCCGAGGCCCGGACCTCTAGGACGACCTCCGTGGGAGAACGGAGGTCGACGCGAGCGCGCGCGCGAGGGACCTCCCGGGCGACTTCGGGGCCGAGCGCCTGGGCGAGCCATCGGGCGACCGATGGGTCCGTCGTCCGGCAGGCGATCGTTCCCTCCCACGCCGGGCTCATGCTCCGAACTCGGCCCCGAGACGCGCGACGATCCGATCGGTCTTCCGTGCGGCCGCCTCAATGTAGCGAGACGGCCGGATGACGGTGTCGATCTCCGCCGGCTCGAGGTACTTGCGTACGGTCGCGTCGGCACGAACGCGCTCTTCGATCGACGGGGGAGCAAGAGGGTCTCGGGTGATCGTCCGCAGCAGCTCGTGGGCCTCGGCGCGCGCCATTCCCCGGGCCGTCAGTGCGAGCATGAGGCTCTCCGTCATCTCTAGGCCGGCCCCGCGATCCAGGTTCTCCTGCATGCGATTCGGACGGACTTCAAGGCCCGAGATCACGCCCACGAGCTTCGTCAGCAAATCGTCGGTGAGCACGATCGCGTGCGGGAGAACGATCCGCTCGTTCGCGGAATTCGTGAGATCGCGCTCATGCCACTGGATCATGTTCTCCATCGGGACCACCGCGAGGGCACGGACGATCCGGGCTAGGCTCGCGACGTTCTCGGAGACGACGGGGTTCCGCTTCTGCGCCATCGTCGAGCTTCCGACCTGGCGAGCCTCGTCGAACGGCTCCGCGACCTCTCCGATCTCGCTCCGTTGCAGGTTGCGGATCTCCGTGGCGACCCGCTCCGCGCTGCTGGCGACCAGCGCCATCCAGTTCGCGAGCTCGGCGACTCGGTCCCGCATGACGATCTGGATCGGCGCCTCGTCCGCGGCCAGGCGGAGGCGGCGCATGACCCCTTCCTCGATCTCAGCGGCCGCGGCTCCGAACCCGGCCCCAGTCCCCACGGCGCCGGACATCTTGCCGACGGCCACGCGAGGTGTCAGCTCGTCCAGGCGGCGCCGGTGGCGGGCGAACTCGGCCGCGGCAACGGCCATCTTGTAGCCGAAGGTGATTGGGACCGCCTGCTGGCCGTGCGTGCGGCCGGGCTCAGGGGTGGATCGGTACGCTTTGGCTTGCGCGACGAAGGCGAGGACGAGCGCGGTCAGGTCGTCGCGCAGCATCCCGAACGCTTCGACCAACTCGAGCGCCAGAGCGGTATCGGTGACGTCGTTGGAAGTCGCTCCGTAATGGACCCAGCGACCGGCGGGCCCGGCCGCCTCCGCGAGCGATCGTACGATCGCCATGACGTCGTGGCGGAGTTCGCGCTCGAGCGCATCGGTCCGGGCAAGGGTGACCTTGCCGGAGCGAGCC
>JAJYUO010000118.1 GCA_021792485.1 Thermoplasmata archaeon | reverse complement strand
CGAGCAGCGACGACGGGATGAGCCAGAACGGTCCGGAGATCCCCACGACGAGGAACGGCGTCGCGGCGCGGTACCACGACGCGACTTGGGAGGGGCCCGCCGGCGTTCCTTGACCCATCCAAACGAGCTGGCCCGGAGTGACGTGAAGGATCTCCGCGAGTCCCTGATCGAGGACGATTTCGTTCGTGACGTTCCCGGCCCAGGTCCCGTTCGCGTAGTGGGGGTCTCCCGGATAGGTGAACCCGGGGCCGGAGTAGATCGGCGGGATATCGATCCCGGCATTGTCGGACGGAATCCACCCGATCGTGTAGGAGGAGCTGATGGCCCAAGTCGACGGTATCGCAGAACCGTTCGCCGATTGGTTTGCCTTGGCCCACATCGAGGCGTTCCCGAAGCTCATGTTCTCCACCAGCCAGGGACTCGCGGTCTCAACGTTCGAATCGTTCGCCGGTATTCCGGACGCGAGCGAATGCGCCCCACTGAGCACGGGAAACGTTGCGGACGAGAGGCTCGTGTTCGCGCTCGTCGCGACCAGATCGACCCCGCTCTGGGCCGCCAGGGATGTGGCGCTCGCCTGGATGCCGGCCGACACCGCGAGAAGGACCACGACGAGTGCCGTAGCGAGACCGATCCCGAGGGCGGTCAGCGCCGAGCGGCCGGGCCGGCGGCGAACGGCATCGAGAGCGGTGCGCATCGTCCCTCCCCGCTCAATGCGCGACCATCCGCCGGAGCTCGCCGAGCGTCGTCCGATGGGAGGCACGCACGTCGTACTTGTGAATGGACTCCTCGCTCACGGTCTCCGCGCGCACCTCGACCTCGTCCGGGAGACCCGGGAATCGGGCCGGAAGACCCGAGAGGAGTTCGCGGAGAACGTCTTCGACGAACCTCGGGCGTCGATGGGCGTTCAGCACGACCTGCGCCTCATCGCCGCGCTTCAGTATCGCGAACGTCGGAGAGGATTGGGCGTTCGCGATCGCCGCGAGAAGGTCATCGACTTCGATCTCCACTCCCTCCGGCGCCTCGAGCTCGAGCCGGGTTCGGTTTCGCTGATTGTGCGAGATCATGGGCAGGTCCTTCCATTCGGGCCCCGCGAGCTGAGGGAACTCCTTCGCGAGGAGCTCCCGACAACTCTCCATGGCGCATGGGCACGCGGTCAGGCCTACTCCTTCCGCACCGATGCTCCGGACAACCCGAAGGCTGCCGTTCGCCCGGGACGCACGGCTCTCGGCGAGCAGAAGGAAGTCCTCGTAGCTCTCGCGCCCCGGAGCGATCCCTTGCCGCAGGAAGTACTCGGCGCTCGCGACCACCTGCGACTCCGAGGCCGACGGGTGACGAACGAGGAGCTCCCGGGCGATCTGCGAGCAGGCCTCTTCAAGACTTCCCACGGGGTGCTGGCTGGTGCGTTCGGTGACCTCGGCCAGGATCTCGGCGTTCCGCGAGAGGTCCGAGCCCTTCCGCGAACTCGGGAGGTCGACCGCAACGGAGAACTCTGCGGTCAGCACGACCTCGCGTCCGGCGCGTCGCACGTGGATCGGCTTTCGAATTCCGTCGATTCCCACGCGGCGTAAGTCGAAGCGGCCCCGCGCCGGTGGAAGAGCGTGAGTGTCGGGCATCTCCCGCTCTACGGGTAGGGCCATCTAATAGGGTTCGCGGGGGAGCTGGGCCCCGCGTAACGGACCACGGAGGGCGTTATATCGTGCGATACCCCTAGACGGGCAATGGCCGAGGCGACCCCTCCTTCGAGCACGTCGGTCTCTCCGGGCCCGACGCCGTCGCCCTACTCCGAGCGCGAGGCGCTGATGACGGCGGAGCTGAAGAAGATCTACGACCCCGAGATCCCGATGAACATCGTTGACCTCGGGCTCATCTACGGTTTCGACTGGAAGGGCGACGACGTTACCCTCCGCATGACCCTCACGGCGCCGGGGTGCCCGGTTGCGGGAATCCTCGCCGAGGAGATCAAGGCCGCGATCGAGAAGGTCCCCCACGTCCATTCCGCGACCGTCGAGATGGTCTGGGATCCCCCCTGGACCCCGGAACGGATGAGCGACTTCGCGAAGCGCCAGTTCGGCTACATGTGAGATCGGGGCTCTCGGGACCCCGAAGGCCGGTCGCGGGAGAACGCTTAAGCCTCATTCCGGGTCCGAGCGTCGATGGCGAACAACCGGGAGTGGCGACGCGAACTTGTCTACGAGCGCTCGCAGAAGGACGAGTTCATGGCCCACCACCCCGAGTCGCCGTTCGTAGCGGAACGCATCCCGTTCCACCCGCTGAAGTACTTCCCTCCCGACCCCCGCCTCCGCGTCCCCGCGCGCTTGGAGCGCCGAGACCCGCCCGAAGAGTCGTACCTTCGGACCAATCGGGACGGTCAGGCCGTGATGCGCCTGATCGGCGACCTCGTTTTCCGGATCGGCCCGCACGAGCACCGCCTCCGGGTCTACCACGCTGGCGAGGGCGTCGGGACCTCGGTCTTCGTGCCGTTCCGGGACGCCTCGAGCGGGAAGGAAACCTACGGACCCGGCCGCTATCTCACGCTCGAGCTGAACGAGTCGGACGAGTACGAGCTCGACTTCAACCGGTCGTTCAACCCGTACTGCGCCTACACCGATGCATACGAGTGCGGCTTCCCACCCAGTGAAAACGACCTGCCCGTCGCGATCCGCGCCGGAGAGAAGGTCTGGGCCGCGGACCGCAACCCCCGTACTCCGAGCGCCTTGTTGCTCGATCGCGCCCGCGGGCGGACCCCGCCGACGCCCCGGTCACCTGCCTCAGCGAGAATCCCCCAGGGATCCGATGCGCGCGGAGGCGCTCCGAACCGCCGCGCTCCGGCTAGATCCCGACGCCCAGTATCCCGGTGATGACGAACTGGACCGCGACCGCGGCGAGCAGGAGCCCGAGCACTCGGGTGAGGGCCATGACGCCGACACGTCCGAGCGCGTCAAGGATCCTCTGACCGAATCGGAAGATGATGAAGGTCGCCGCCCCGGTGAGGAGGGCTCCCACCACGGCGGCGAGAACGCCGACCGTACCGGCGGTGGTGCTTCCGGCGTAGATCATCACGGTCGAGATCGCCCCCGGTCCGGCGAGCAGGGGGATCGCAAGCGGGAACACCGAGATCTCGTCTCGGCGCTGGATCGCTTCATCGCGATCGGTCGCGGTCAGCTTCGTCGGACCGATCTCCCCTCGAAGCATGTCGTACGCCACGATGAACAGCAGGATCCCGCCCGCGATCTCGAACGCCGCAAGCGTGAACCCGAACGCGGCGAAGAGGAACTTCCCGACGAGGGCAAAGGCGACCAGGATCGAGGTGAAGATCACGACGCTCCGCTCGAGGACGACGCGGCGATCCGCGGGGGTGAAACCGACGGTGAAGGCAGCGAAGAACGGCAGCGTGCCGACCGGGTCCACGACGGCGAAGATCGTCACCGCGGCGATCAGAAAGTGGGTGAAGTCGCTCACCGGTACGCCTCCGAGGTCGACCGAGCGGGTCCTACGGAGATAACGATTCCGAGCCGGTTCACCGGATCCCGATGACGACGCGGTTCGAGAAGTGCTGCCAGATCACGGCGCTCTCCCGGAAGCCGCCTGCGCGCAACGCCCGTAGGTGCCAGGAGATCGGGCTCACGCGCTCGTCGCGGTGAGCGCGCGGGTACCGACGGTCTCGTTCATCGAATTCCGAAGCGAGCTCTCGGATCGAGCGGGCGTGCGCCCACCACTCGTTCCAGCCGAGGGCGCCCGGGGCTCGGGGGAGCGGACGGCGCTTCGCGCGGAGTTCCCGCACGAGCCGCCGCAGCCGCGTGCTCGGCGGATCGAACGGAAGATGGTCTCCATTGAGGAAGATCCCGCCCGGGCGCAAGAGACGCGCGGCGGTCCGGTAGAGCCGTGCGAGCGGCCCGGGCTCGATCCAGTGCAGGGCAGTGGTGGAGACGATCGCGTCCCATTTTGCGGCCGGCAGCGCCTGCGTCCAGAACGGGGCGCGGAGGTCGGCCTCGACCCATGTCAGGCGGTTCGGGCCGACCCGGAGTCCCTCGCGCCCGATGCGCAAGAGGACGGGGTCGTAATCGACGGCCCACACGCGAGCCGCCGGGAGCTCGCGGAGGATCCTCTCGCTGAGCGCACCGGTGCCGCATCCCAGGTCGAGGATTCGCGGATGCGCGGGCATGCCCGCTCGGAGCACGTCCAGCAAGACGTC
>JAJYUO010000117.1 GCA_021792485.1 Thermoplasmata archaeon | reverse complement strand
TGAGGCTATCGAACGTCTGGGCGACCTCGGGCTCGATCGCCGCCGCGGCGACCATCCGGCCGCCGAGATCGGAGGGGGAGATGACGTAGGTCACGCCCGCGGCGTGGAGGGTTTCCCGAAGCTCCTCCCGGAGGACCGCCGCGACGACCCGGAGCTTCGGAGCGAGTTGCTTCAAGAGGAGGGCGGTCAGGACGTTCCGGCCGTCGTCGTCGCTGGCGACGATCGCCTCGGAGGCGCCGTCCAGGTTGAGGAGGCGCAGGGAGGAGCCGGCGGCGTAGTCACCGAGGGCGAGGAAGACGTCCTCGTCCTTCGACACCCGGTCCCGGAGCAGGGGGTCGAGGCGGGCTTCGGACAGGAAGTGGGAAACGAACGTCCGGATCTCGGCGAGGTACTCCTGCTTTCGGGTCATGATCGCGACCCGGCGTCCCGACAGGAGAAGCTCCTGCAGGGCGGCGCGGGCGGTTGGCGTCCATCCGAGGAGGAGGACGTGGCCGCGGAACTTCGTGCCGTCCAATCCGAGCAACTCGTCCTCCCGGGCCTTGATCGCGAGGGTGTTGATCTGGGAGATCAGGAACCCCAGGATCCCGATCGTCGAGGCGGCGAGGATTATAGCGAAGACCTTCGCCGGGACGTTCGTCGGCACGACGTCGCCGTAGCCGACCGTGGAGACGGTGATCACGCCCCAGTAGATGCCCTGGAAGACGGAGACCCCCTCGGTCACGATGAACCCGGTCACGCAGACGATGAAGATGCCGGCGATGATAGCGAGCGGTTTGCCGACGCCCGCGATGACCGTTCGCAGCCGCACGGTGCGACGAGGGCCCCTGGGATTATCTCCTTGTCCGGGGGAGGGACTTTCGTTCGGGTACGAGAGCGGCGTGTTCGTGGGGGATCCCGCAATTGGGGCCGAAGCCTCGCCATCGTAACGACCCGTCGTGGCGGTTCCGGGAGTGCCATCCACGGGAGGCGTCGGAGCGCGGGTTCTCCAGGGCAACGCATCCGAAGGGGGCGATGCGGAGGCGATCGGACCGGCGGAACGAGAACGAGACCTGCCTGCGATTCGTGCGGCGCACCGGGAGGTGATTGGCGGAGCTACCACCGCTGCGCCGGATCGTCTGGAGCAACGCGCGAAACTGCGTCGTCCTCAAAGGACCGGCGGCGGGCGGGCCCGGCAGCGCTGCCCAAAGCCCGGCGACTGGGTCAACGGCTTAATAGAGCCTCCCGGCTACGATCGGAAGCACCGAGCATGGCGGAGGGGCCGTTCGGCGGACCGGTCACCTTAGAGACGGTCGCCATCTCCGGGGGATCGGTAGGCGCCTTGGGCCGGCGGTCGGGGTCGATCGAACGCAATGCCACCGGTACCCTCTCGCTACGCCGAGCGAATGGCCCCGGCGGCACCGCACCCTTCCTCGCTCATCCCCGGCAGCCGTTGAGGCGGCGTCCGGGATTCCGCAGGTCCCAGGTGCTCGGATGACAACCGAGAAGCCCGCCTCCCCGAAAGTCGCCGTCATCATGGGAAGCAAGAGCGACTGGGCCACGATGGAGCGGGCCGCTACCGTGCTCCGGGAGCTCGGCGTTCCGTACGAGGCGAAGGTCGTCTCGGCCCACCGGACTCCGGACTTCCTTTTCGAGTACGTCAGCGGAGCCCGTCAGCGCGGGATCGCGGTGATCATCGCGGGGGCGGGCGGGGCCGCCCATCTCCCGGGGATGGCCGCCTCGAAGACGACGCTCCCGGTCCTGGGGGTCCCGATCCAGTCCCGGACCCTCCAGGGGATCGACTCCTTGCTTTCGATCGTCCAGATGCCCCAGGGGGTCCCGGTCGGAACGCTCGCGATCGGAGAATCCGGGGCCGGGAATGCGGGGCTTCTCGCCGCGGCGATTCTCGCGCTCCACGATCCGGCGTTGCGGGAGCGGCTGGAGGCGTACCGCCAGCGCCAGGCCGCCTCGGTCCTCGCCGAGTCGCTGTGATGCCGATCGGGCCGGGATCCACGATCGGGGTGATCGGAGGCGGGCAGCTGGCCCGCATGATGGCGATCGAGGCCCGGCGCGCGGGGTACCGGATCGCGATCCTGGATCCCGACCCCACCGGACCGGCGGGGCAGCTCGCCGATCTCCGGATCGAGGGAGCCTGGGACGATGTCGGCCCCGCGCAGGAGCTCGCCCGGGCGAGCGACGTCGTCACGATCGACACCGAGCACGTTCCGGCCGACCTCCTCGAGGCGGTCTCGGCCCACGCCCCGGTCCGGCCATCGGCGGCGGTCCTACGCGCCGTCCAGGACCGGAGGGCGCAGCGGCGCTTCCTCGCGGAGAACCGCCTCCCGCAGGTCCGCCACGCGCTCCTCTCCCGGCCGGCCGATCTTCCGGCGGCCGTCGAGCGGGTCGGGTTTCCCGCGCTCCTTAAGACGAGTCGGGGGGGCTACGACGGGCGGGGCCAGGTCCGGGTCGCCGCGGCGGAGGACCTCCCGAAGGCGTGGAAGGAGATCGGGGAAGCGCCGGCCGTTCTCGAGACGTTCGTCCCGTTCGCCAAGGAGATCTCGGTCCTCCTCGCCCGGACCGAAGCGGGCGAGATCCGATTCCATCCCATCGCCGAGAACGTCCATCGTCACCAGATCCTGCGGACGACCTCCGTCCCGGCCGAGATCCCTTCCGAGCTCGTTGCACGGGCGGAGGAAATCGGCCGTCGGATCGCGACGGCCCTCGGCCACGTGGGAATGATGGCCGTCGAGCTCTTCGTGACGAACGACGGCGAGCTCCTCGTCAACGAGATCGCCCCGCGGGTGCACAACAGCGGGCACTTCACCTTCGGGGCGTGCGCGACCTCGCAGTTCGAGCAGCATCTCCGGGCGATCTGCGGCCTTCCCCTGGGGGAGACGCTCCTCCTCCGACCGGCGGTGATGCTGAACCTCCTCGGGGACCTCTGGCGACCGGGTCCTCCGGACTGGACCGCGGTCCTACGCCACCCCTCGGCGCATCTCCATCTCTACGGCAAGAAGCGGCCGTTTCCCGGCCGGAAGATGGGCCACGTCCTGGTTCTCGCCGACACGGTCGAGGAGGCGCGCCGCACCGCGGAAACGATCGCGATCGACCTCGAGGGCTTGGACGAATCGCGCCGGGAAGGTCCTCCCGGGTCGGGAACCTAGACCTCGTCCGCCAAGCGCCCGAAGGGGATGAGCCCTCAACGGGCCCCCGGAAATGTACGGCTCTCCCGGCCCGACCTTGACCGATCTCTCCTTCTCCTTCCGTCGGAGGAAGGAGCTCCGGGGATGACCCGAGGGGAGGTCCCCTTCTAATCCGCGAGGTAATCTCCCCCCGAACATCGAGGTTCGGATCATGGCTGGAGCCCAGTTCTCAACGGCCGCGCCCTCGCCCTCGGCGAAGAAGCTCGTGACCCTCATCCCCGGAGATGGGGTCGGACCGGAGTGCGTCCGCGCCGCCCAGCGTCTCATCGAGGCGACCGGGGCTCCGATCGCCTGGGAAGAGCGCGCCGCCGGGGCGAGCGTTTTCCATCAGGGGATTCCCTCCGGAGTGCCCGCGGAGACGATCGCTTCGATCCTCAAGACCCGCGTCGTCCTCAAGGGGCCCCTGGAGACCCCGGTCGGCTACGGGGAGAAGAGCGCGAACGTCACCCTCCGCAAGCTCTTCGAGACGTACGCCAACGTCCGGCCCGTCCGGGAGCTCCGTGGGATCATCACCCCCTACTCCGGCCGAGGGATCGACCTCGTCATCGTGCGCGAGAACGTGGAGGACCTCTACGCCGGCATCGAACACATGCAGACCCCCGGCGTGGCGCAGTGCCTCAAGCTGATCTCCGAGAAGGGGTGCGAGAAGGTGGTCCGCCTGGCCTTCGAGCTCGCGGTCGCGGAGGGTCGCCGCCGGGTCCATTGCGCGACGAAGTCGAACATCATGAAGCTCACCGAGGGCATGATGAAGCGGGTCTTCGAGCGGGTCAGCACGGAGTACCCGCAGATCGAGGCGCAGCACATCATCGTCGACAACTGCGCCCACCAGCTCGTGAAGCGCCCGGAGCAGTTCGACGTGATCGTCACCACGAACATGAACGGCGACATCCTCAGCGACCTCTCTTCGGCGCTCGTCGGGGGGCTCGGCTTCGCCCCCTCGGCGAACTACGGGAACTCCGTCGCGATCTTCGAGGCGGTCCACGGGTCGGCGCCCAAGTACGCCGGGAAGAACGTGATCAATCCCACGGCGGTGATCCTC
>JAJYUO010000116.1 GCA_021792485.1 Thermoplasmata archaeon | reverse complement strand
GGCCATGTTGTACTGGACCCGGTATCCGGTGAACACCCGGAACGATCCATCGTCCATCCGTACCGGGAAGTTCACGGTGAGCTCGCGCTTCGGGGTCTTGAGCACGTCGCGGACCCCGCCGTTCAGGTGGAGCAGATCGGCGACGATGTCGATTTGTCGTCGGGCGGTCTCGAACGGATTGGTGGCCGGTGATTGGTTAGCCATACGAGGTTCCTCCAAGGAACGACGCGCGACCCGGCCCGGCCTACATGAGGCTGACGAGCGCCGTGCTAGTGCCTAGCACGGTGTCCGGCCCGCACCCCGTCCTTCGGCGGTCGTTCCGAACGGATCCCATCCCGCGCGGGGCAACCTCGTCCGGCGCCCGTTGAGTTCGAGGTACGCCCCCCGGCCGGGCTCGATCCTCCCGATCCGAGTCGCCCAGCGTCCGGCGACCGCCGTCGCGGACCGCGGCACCGCCGCGAGCAGCTCGTAATCCCCCCCGTAGAACGCGGCGCTCCTCCAGGTCGGGTTCGCGGGGTCGGGCGTCCCCAGGCCCCGATCCCACGGGAGCCGGTCCG
Source organism: Thermoplasmata archaeon (assembly GCA_021792485.1). Lineage (GTDB taxonomy): Archaea > Thermoplasmatota > Thermoplasmata > Lutacidiplasmatales > UBA184 > Lutacidiplasma. The sequence continues at coordinate 3,698 of JAJYUO010000116.1, read as the reverse complement.
CTTCGAGCACTACCCGGACGCGGCTGCCACCCGAAAGGAGCCACGCTCCCTCGGAAAGCCCGTCGGAGGTGTCGAGCATCGCGTGGGCCACGGCGCCGAGCCCGATCCCCTCGCGCAACCGGGGGCGGACGTCGAGGAGCCGGTCGAGGACCCGGTCGGCGGGGCGCGCGCCGGCGCGCTCGAGCCCGAGGAACGCGGCGCCTCCGCGTCCCACCGTGCCGGTGGTGAACAGTAGGTCTCCGGCGCGCGCGCGCGAGCGGGGCGCGAGGTGCCGTCGGTCCCCCCACGCGAGGACCGTGGTGACGAGCGCGCGCCGATCCGAGGCTTTCGTATCGCCGCCGACCAGGAGCGCCCCAGCCGCCCGCGCTGCCGCGTCGGCTCCTCGCACCGCCTCTTCGGGCCACCGGGGCGGGGTCCGGGGAGGGACCAGCAGCGCGAGCAGGACCGCCGCCGGCCGACTCCCTTTCGCCGCCGCGTCGGAGAGGCTGACCTGGACCGCCGCCCGGCCGACGGCGCGCGGCGGGCTTCGGGGCAGGAAGTGCGTTCCCTCCACCAGGGAGTCGACGGTCAGCACCGCCACCCGTCCGCGCGGCGGACGGAGGGCCGCCGCGTCATCCCCGAGCGGGAGCAGCCCTTCTCGGCCCGCGGGAAGGTGCCGGGCGAGCCAGCGGTGGAACCGTCGCTCGGAGAACCGCCGACCTTGGGGAGCCGTCCTCCGCACGGATCCCGGCACCTCGATCTAGCGGTAGGGGACGAAGTCGCGGCCGAGGAGCTCGCGCCCCAAGATGATCCGCATGATGTTGAGCCCGCCCTCGGCGCCGACCAGATAGCTCATGATCCCGCGGAGGCCGAGCTCGAGGCCCACCTCCTTCGTGTAGCCGGCGGCGCCGTGCCACATCATCACCCGCTTGACGCAGTCGAAGGCGATCTGCGGGGCCATGAGCTTCACGCTCGCGACCGCCTTGTCGACCTCCGAGCGATGCGCGGCGTCCCCGCGCAGCGGGTAGCGATCGAGCAGCCATGCGGCGCGGCGGCACTGCCACTTCACGGCCTCCACCTGGGCGTACAGGTCGACGAGCTCGAACTGGGGTCCTTCGAACTTCCCGAGCCGCGAGCCGAAGACCTCGCGCTCCCGCAGGTAGGCAGTCCCGATCTCGAGGGCGCGCTCGGCGGCGCCGATGCACGCCGCGCTTACGAACGTCCGCGCTACGGAGAACCCCTCCATCGCGTACTCGAAACCTCGGCCCTCGCTCCCGATCAGGAAGCGTTCGGGGACCCGGACATCGTCGTACGTGAGCCCGCCCGTGGAGATCCCCATCCGACCCATGTTGTCGAACTTCTGGGTGGTGAGCCGGTCGGACCGCGTCGGCACGTAGAGGAGATTGAAGCCGTTCGCGTCGCGGGTCAGCGTGAGGTGGCCCCCGCCGAGGCGCTTCGCCTCCTCGACGCCCGAGACGAACGCCTTCTCCCCGCGAACGACGAACTCTCCGCCGTCGCGCCGGGAGCGCGTGCGCATGCGGGCGAGGTCGCTGCCGCCGGTCGGCTCCGTCGTCGCGATCCCGAGGAACGCCTTTCCCTCGCAGACCTTCCGGAGCAGCTCCTGCTTCGCCGTTTCGGTGCCGTGACGGTCGAGGATGTACCCCCAGCCCGCCTCAAGGAGGAAGAACACGGCCGTCGCCATCGAGAAGTCTCCGCGGCCGATCTCCTCGGCGGCGAGCTCGGTCAGGACCGCGGTCGCGCCCATTCCTCCGTGCTCGGTGGATACGGGCATCGCGAGCAGGCCGAGGTGCGCCATCTCGGCGAGCACCTCGTCCGGTATCCTTCCGGTGGAATCGATCTCCCGCTCTCGGGCGCGTAGGACACGATCGCCGAACTGCCGGACCGCTATCTGGAACGCCCGCTCCTCGTCGCTGAGTTCGAAGTCCATGACCGTTCCGTCAAGGACGGATGCCCCTTGGAAAAAGGATGCGGTCGCCGAACGGCGGGCTCCTCCGCCCACCTCTCCGGGCAACCCCTTTATCTCGACGGAACGGTGCGCGCCGGCGTGCCGAAGCGGGTGCGCGTCGGGATCAACGGCTACGGAACGATCGGCAAGCGCGTCGCCGATGCGGTCGTTCGGCAGCCCGACATGGAGCTCGTGGGCGTGACGAAGACGCGGCCGAGCTTCGAGGCCGAGCAGGCCGTCGCGAAGGGCTACCGGCTGTTCGTCGCCGGCGGGGCGGATCCCGGCGCCTTCGAGGCGGCCGGGGTGCCGGTTGCTGGCACGCTGGAGGAGCTGCTCGCCGGGGTCGACGTGATCGTCGACGCGTCGCCGGACAAGGTTGGTCGGGAGAACGCCGCCCGGTACCGTTCCGCCGGGGTGCGGGCGGTCTTCCAGGGGGGCGAGAAGTCCGACGTCGCCGAGGCGTCGTTCAACGCGCTCGCGAACTACGGCGTCGGGGAGGGAAAGCGCTCCCTCCGCGTCGTCAGTTGCAACACCACGGGCCTCGCGCGCGCGGCCGCCGTGATCGATCGGGCCTGGGGCGTGGAGCGGTGGGATGCCACGCTGGTCCGGCGCGCCGCAGACCCCGCCGAAACGACCCGGGGTCCGATCAACGGCATCCTCCCTACATTCCAGATGCCGTCGCACCACGGACCGGATGTCCGGACGGTGCTCCAGGACCTGCCGATCACCACCCTCGCGGTGGTCGTCCCGACGACCCTGATGCACGTGCACGTGAACCGGGTCCGCCTGCGCCATCCTCCGGCGACCGCCGCCGACGTCGTCGCGCGCCTGCGCGAGAGCCCGCGGTTCCGAATCTTCCGCTCGTGGGAACGGGCGGACGGGACGCCGCAGGTGATGGAGTTCGGACGGGACCGGGGCCTCGGGCGCAACGACGTGATGGAGAACGTGCTCTGGGAGGCCGGCGTGGGTCTCACCGGGCCGGAGCTCCACTTTTTCCAGGGGATCCATCAGGAATCCGTGGTCGTTCCGGAGAACATCGACGCGATCCGCTCGATGTTCGGACTCGCGGCCGATGCCGAGGAATCGATGCGCATGACGGACCGCGCCCTGGGCCTCGCCCCGCCATCGGCGCGACCCACAAGCATGAAATAACATGCGCAGGTCGGCACGCTCTGGATGTACTACTTAGACCGGCGCACCGACGTAGTTCGGGTGCCCCCGGCCCGCCTGGGCTCCGAGATCGAGGGGGTGCTGACCGAGCTCGCGCAGCAACAGTTCGAGGGGAAGCTCGTCGACGGCTCGAACCTCACGGTCCTCATACGGGACGTGAAGCCGATCGGCGAGGGCCACATCATCCACGGGGACGGCGGCGTCTATCAGGAGGTCGAGTACACGGCGCTGTTTTTCCGCCCGGAGCTCCAGGAGGTCGTCGAGGGATCCCTCGTCGAGATCCGCAAGTTCGGGGCGTTCGTTCGTTTCGGCCCGCTGGACGGCCTGCTCCACGTCTCTCAGATCATGGACGACCGGGTGAACATCGACGAGCACAACCAGCGGCTCGTGGGCGTCGAGACGAAGCGCGACCTCAAGGTCGGCTACAAGGTCCGGGCCCGGATCGTATCGCTCTCCCTCTCCGAGATCTCCCCGCGCGACAGCCGCATCGGCCTCACGATGCGCCAGCCCGGGCTCGGCCGCCTCGAGTGGATCGTCGAAGCCCACAAGAAAGCCGAGGAGCGCACCGGCAGGAAGGCCCCCT
>JAJYUO010000115.1 GCA_021792485.1 Thermoplasmata archaeon | reverse complement strand
CTCGCCTTCACCTACCTCTCCCAACTCCAGTCGATGATCGGAGCCGGCACCCCGGCGAAGGATTACGCGAGCCTGGTGCTCGTTCATCTCTACAACAATGCGAACCCCGACGTCGATCGAGATCGGATCGAGTCGGCATATCCCGGCCTCACCGTCTTCACCATCGGGGCGATTCTCGGCGCCGTGCAAGGTGTCGTGAACCTCTATCGGACGTTCGGCGACATCATCGCAGTCCTCGCCCTGGTCGTCGCCGCGCTCTTCACGACGACCGTTCTATTGATGAGTGTCGACGATCGCTCGAACGAGATCGCCGTGCGACGAGCGATCGGCATCCCCTCCTGGTCGGTCGGCGGTAGCGTCGTCGAGGAGTCGGTGTACTTGGGCCTCCTCGGGTTAGCGATCGGGCTGCCGCTGGCAGGGCTCGCCTCGTATCTGATGAACCTCGCGCTGGGCCGCCTGGTCCACGGCCTCCCGGCCGGGTTCACCTTCGTTTCCTTCCAGCCGTGGGTGATCGCGACCGGCGTCGGTATCGTGCTCGCGATCGGCCTCCTCGCGTCGATCGCCCCGGCCGCCCGTGCCGTCACGCTACCGATCGCGTCGGAGATCCGCGCTCCATGAGGCGACGGCGATCGGGCACGCCGCATGCTCGGCTCCAGCTGGTCCTTGCGGTTGTCGCTATGGCGGCGGCCGTAGCCCTTCCGGTCGTGCTGATCAGCGTCGGAGGAGGAGTCTCGGCCCATGAACTCGATTCGGTCGAGAATTCCGGCTATGAAATCACCGTGAACGCGGCCGGGACCCATAGCGTTCTGGACTCTCATGCCCTAGCCTCGTCGATCGACCGCCTCGGCGATGTCGCCACCGCGTCGCCGGTCCTGACGCTTGAGATCGATGCGTTCCTGCCCCACGGCGGGGTATCGGCGATCGAGGCCGACGGGGTGATCCCGCAGGCGTTCTCGGCGACGCTCGGCCCGCTCGAGCACGGCCTGTTCCCGTCCCCGCTCCCCCTGGGGGATCCGACGGACGCGATCCACTACGACAACGGTACCTACGCGGGCACCCCGAGCAACGACGTGCTGCTCGCCTATCCCTTCGCCGTCTCCAGCAAGATCGCAATCGGGCAGTCGATCTTCCTAGGACCGAGCTCCAACCGGACGCTAGCCACTTCGTACACAGTCACCGGGACCTTCAATGTCAGCGCCTCCGGGCTGGGCGGAACGACGATCTTCACGGCCCTCCTGCCGCTCTCGGATCTCCAGCTCATCGGCGGCCTCGCGCGGGGGAACGGGGGCGCGAGCCTCCTGGACGCTTCGGACGAGATCGAGGTGGCCCTCGTCCATTCCGCGACCACGGATCCTTCGATCGTCGCGCACGTGGCCGAAGAGATTCGGAACCTTGCCCCGTACTACGGCGTTACGACCCAGCTCCAGGAGTCGCAGCAGCTCCAGTCTGCGGGCGCGATCCTGACGGGTTTTTACCTCGCGCTCTCTTCGGTGGGGCTCACGGTGGGTCTCTTCTTCCTCGGGATCATCCTCGTGCGTCGCGTCGAGCTCCAGCGCCGGTCGATCGGCATCCGGCGAGCGATCGGTCTGCCGCCTCGCCAGATCGCGACCGAGATCGCCGTTCAGGCGGTCATGCTCGCCGCGTGGGGCGTCGGGATCGGGGTTCTCGCGGGGTATCTCATCATCACGTTGCTCGCGAAGTACGCGGGAGGAGCCGTTGCGGAAGCGGCGTCCCTCGCCACCTATAGCCCGCTGGTACTCGGAGGAATGGCCGCCGGGGTGCTCGGGCTCGCCGCGCTGGTGAGCCTTTCCGCAAGCCGCGCCGCTCTTCGCCTCGATATCCCGGGGGCTCTGAGGTGACCGCCCCGACCATCGAGTTGGTGGGCGTATCCAAGCGCTACGACGGGTTCCGCGAGCCGGTCGTCGCGCTTCGGAACGTGACCGGTTCGATCCCGGCGGGCGAGTACCTCTCGGTCGAGGGGCCGAGCGGATGCGGCAAGACGACCCTGCTCAATCTGCTGGGCCTTCTCGATGTCCCCAGCGAGGGGGAGATCCGTTGGGACGGTCGCCCCGTCGCCTCGCGGACGGAGCGAGAGCGCTCCCGCCTGCGGCTATCGAGCATCGGGTTCATCTTTCAGAGGTTCTACCTCCTTCCCACATTGACCGCGACCGAGAACGTCGCTCTCCCGATGCGCGCCGCCGGCGTGCCGAGAGCCGAGCGGGAGGAGCGCGCCCACCGACTGCTCCACGAGATGGGTCTTTCCCACCGGTTCGACGCGCTCCCCCACCAGCTCTCCGGGGGAGAGGAGCAACGGGTGGCGATCGCGCGCGCCCTCGCGAACGAGCCGGGGCTCCTTCTGGCCGATGAACCGACGGGGGAGCTGGACCGGGCCGCGGCCGACGTCGTGCTCCGCCTTCTGGAAGCCGCGCGCGAGCGCGCGGCAGCGACGCTGGTGGTGGTGACGCACAATCCGCTGGTCGCCGCGCGGGCGAAGCGCCACCTCCGCTTGGAAGACGGCGCCGTCCTCGAGGATCGCCGGGAGGCGTAGTCGTGGCCCGCATCGCCATTCTCCTATCGGATCGCTGTCACCCGAAGGAGTGTCAGTGGGAATGCGCGGAGTACTGTCCCGTCAACCGAATGCATCAGGAGTGCATCGTCGAGGGCGAACGCGGCCAGCCGATCATCTCCGAGAGCCTGTGCATCGGGTGTGGCATCTGCATCCACAAGTGCCCGTTCGACGCGATCAAGATCCTCAACACTCCCGAAGCGGACGAGTCGGAGATCGTCCATCGCTACGGCTACAACGGTTTCCGCCTCTATCGATTGCCGGTGCCGCCCTCGCACGGCATCACGGGGATCCTCGGACCGAACGGCACGGGAAAGTCCACCGCGTTGCGCATCCTCGGGGGAACCGAGGTCCCGAACCTGGGCGACTACGAGCGGCCCGGGACATGGGACGCCGTCTCCGAGAGGTACCGGGGGACTGCGCTCCATGCGCATCTCGAGAAGATCCGAAAGGGGCAGCTCCGAGTCGCGTTCAAACCCCAGTACGTGGACGCGCTCGCGGATTCCGAGGAGACGGTCGAAGGGTACGTGCTCGGCGGTGGATCCCGCGGTCCGGCGGTCGTGGAGGAATTGGGGCTGGCCGCCCGCAAGGACCGGAAGCTTTCCGAGATTGCCGGTGGGGAGCTCCAGCTCGCGGCGATCGGGCGCACGCTCGCATCCGAGGCGGACCTCTACCTGTTCGACGAGCCGTCCGGGTACCTCGACATCGTCCATCGCCTTACGGTCGCCCGCGTCCTCCACCGACTTGGCGCCGATCGCAGCGTGCTCGTGGTGGAGCACGACCTCGCCCTCCTCGACTACCTCGCGGACCAGGCGCACCTTCTCTACGGCGCCCCGTCGGCGTTCGGGGTTGTCACGGCCGCGATGCCGATGCGCGCGGCGATAAACACGTACCTCAACGGCTACCTGAAATCCGAGAACGTCCGGTTCCGCGACGAGCCCGTCCGGTTTGTCGCGCACCCGCCCAAGCCCGCGAGCCGGCTGGACACCCTCGTCTCGTTCCCTGAGCTCGAGAAACAGTTCGCCACCTTCCATCTTAAGGTCGGCGCGGGCCGCCTGGCCCGGGGGGAAACGGTTGGGATCGTCGGACCGAACGCGACCGGGAAGACGACCTTCGTCCGGATGCTCGCCGGGGCGGAGACCCCCTCGCGCGGCGCTGCCCCCGGCACGGTCACGGTGAGCTACAAGCCCCAGTACCTCCGTGCGACCCAGCCCGCGAGCCTGCGCGAGCGCGCGGCGGCGTTGAGCGGGGACCCCTCGTTCGACTCCGGGATCTTTGATCGCGAACTCGTCCCGGGGCTCCATCTAGAGGAGGTGATGGACGTCGCGCTCACCGACCTCTCGGGCGGCGAGCTCCAGCGGGCGGCCGTCGCGCTGGCGCTCGCCCGGCCCGCAACGCTCTACCTCTTGGACGAGCCCTCCGCGTACCTGGACGCCGACGAGCGGATGTCGATGGCCAAGCTGATCCGTCGCCAGGTCGAGCGGCAGGCGGTCAGCGCGCTCGTCGTCGATCACGACGTCTACTTCCTCGATCTCGCGTCGGACGCGTTGATGGTCTTCTCCCACGACGGCTCCGACGGATCGCGCGGCGTTGGCGCCGGGCCGTTCCCGATGCGCGAGGGAATGAACCGTCTCCTGCGCGACGTCCAGGTCACGTTCCGTCGCGACGCGGAGACCCTCCGACCGAGGATCAACCAAGAA
>JAJYUO010000114.1 GCA_021792485.1 Thermoplasmata archaeon | reverse complement strand
GGGCGCAATCACCTCGGCCTTCGCATTCGGGAGACGGGTATTGAGGGGACGCCGGTCGGCGACGCATATCGCGATGCGATTCTCCTCCTCGCCGGGGCTCAGAACTCGTTGCGAGTGCTGATGCACCCGCCCGGTGCCGAGCCGGGCGGCGTTCGCATCTCGGAGGAGACGGCATGAGCGGTGCCGTCCTGTCGCCGCCGGTCCCCGACGGCATCGCGGCCGCGCCGGTCCTGACTCTGCCTGTGGATCATGACCTCGCGGCCCGGTTCCGTTCGCTCGGCCCGCGCCCCGTCGCTCGCATGCGCGACCGGGTGAGGTGCCCGTTCATCGGTGCGCACCAGCACAGGTTGTTCCTCGCGTCTCGCCCCGAAGGCCTGCGACATTTCGCCGACGCCCACGGATGGGCGCTCGAAATCAAGGAGGTGAGGAACGAGTTGGGGATCGCCGACGCTGCGCCGCGCGCCCCGATCGCCGAGCTATGGAAGGATCCGGAGTTCCGGAAGCGGCAGGCGGCCGCTGTTCGTGCCAAGTGGAAGGATCCGGAGTTCCGGAAGCGGAATGCGGCTGCGACACGGGCGTCGACCTGCGGCCTCGTACGAAATCCCGCGCTGCTGGACGAGATCATCCGGCGCGCGACGGTCCTCGCGGGCAACTCGACGGAGGCGAAATAGGTGCTCGCGTTCGCCCGGACGGAGGTGCCCACGCCGGGACCGACGTGGCGCTGGAAGAACGAAGTCCGTGAATACGTTGCGAGGCGAGCGAGAGAGAGCATCAGCCGACGACACCTGCTGGAGATCTCCCGGGTACTCCGAAACGTCGCAGACGAGCTTGAATGCGGGGGGCTGCCATGCTCGGTGACGCGGTTCGGGGACGCAGAGTTGACGTACCTGCTCGAGGGCCCGTGGAGGCCGGCGAGCGAGACCGCGAGCGGCCTGTCCTCGACCACGCGCAAGTACAACGTGTGCCTGCTCAACGGGTTCTTGAAGCACCACGGGAACCTGACAGTCGAGCGGCGGGCGCTCGTTTTCCCGCGTCGGCCCGTCGTGCGCCTGGTCGCGCTCACCGAGGACGAGGCGCGGCGGCTGCTCGACGTGGCCGAAACGCGGGGGATCGTAGCACACTCGTTCATCGCGTTCGAGCTCTTGATGGGGCTGCGCCGGAGCGAGGTCCTGAGGCTGCGGCTCGCCGATCTGGGCGCGACCGTGCTCGAGGTCCGTGGGAAGGGCCGACAGGAGTTCAAGCGCCGCTGGATCCCATGGCACGACGAGGTTCGACGGCTGCTCCCCGAACTGCTCGCACACCGGGCGCAGTCGCTGGCCGGATATCGCGGCCCGGATGCGGGACACCTTTTCTGCCGATGGGACGGCGGCGGCCTGCGGGTCTGGTCGAAGGCATGGGTCGACCGTGCTCTGGTGCGACCCATCTTCGAGAGCGCGGGAATCCGCGCGCCGGGGAACCTCAACCACGCGCTCCGGCGGACGTTCGGAAAGACCCTGTGGCGGAACGGGGTGCCCATCGAGAAGATCGCGGAGCTACTGGGACACGAGGACACGCGCACCACGCGTCGCTACCTCGCGCTCGATCAGCAGGACATGGCCGACGCGATGGATGTGCTCAATCGTGTGCTGCCGGCCAAGGTGCGGTGAGGACGCGAAGATGGCGAAACCGGACTTTTCTATCTCGGATAGCCCCGAGCGGATTCGAACCGCTGTCGCCGGCTCCAAAGGCCAGCATGCTTGGCCACTACACCACGGGGCTGTGCCGGTCCCACGATGCTCCTCCCAAGATAGAGCTTCGGGCGGTCGCGGGCTCGCGCCACCGACCGATCGCAGAGAAGGCAGATTCCCCGCACGTGGAGGACCCGCCGACAGCCCTACTCTCGGAGAGCTCCCCTAGGCATCACCGGCGGGAGCGCGGACCCATCCCTTGACCTCGAAGAACCGAAGGAGGCCCATCGCCGCCATGTCCACGCCCGAAACGAGGTCCTCCAGCGCATCGGCGCGCTGCGAGGCCTCCCGACCGATGCGATCGATCTCATGTTCACGCAATGCACGTGCGATCGCCTCCACGGTCGGTTCGCGGCGGGCTGCCTGTAGTCCCACGTCCACCCACTCCTGCACCGACTGGCGGTAGATGCGCAGCTCCTCGATCGCACCCGAGTATGATCCGAAGTGCGTGTACCACAACCGATCCGGCTCCATGGCCGTCATGGCGTCGAGGCTCGCGAACAACCGGTCGAGGTCGAGATCCGGCGGGGGCACCGCGGGTCGAGCGCGATCGCTTTCGGTGAGCCGAACGCCCGCGGAGTCCCCGGTGAGCATCGCGCGGGAGCGTACGTCGAAGTACGAGACATGATGCCGTGCGTGGCCGGGGGTCGCAAGGACTCGCAGCTCCCCGTCCTTCAGCGGAAAGACTTCGCCTCCGTGCAGCGGTTGGAGGCGCCGGGGATCCATCGGGACCAGCGGACCTAGGATACGGTCGTAGACCGGGCCCCACGCCCGGCGCGCGCTCGCCTCGAGCCTCGCGGGGTTGACGAGGTGCGCGACACCGCTCTCGTGAGCATAGAAGACGGCGTTGGGAAGATCGCCCATCACGGCCCCGGCCCCTCCCGCGTGATCCAGGTGGATGTGGGTCACGAAGACCTTACGGACCTCGGGAGGATCGATCCCCGCGACGCCGAGCCCCCGGAGGAGGACGTCACGGCAGCGCGTCGGGCCGGTCTCGACGATCGCCCACCCTTCGGGCAGCGGAAGGGCGTAGGACCCGATGAGCGCCGAGGTCTCCCGGAATCCCAAGTCGATCAGCCGACGGTCCTGGCCGAGGTCCTGGACGACCGGAACGGGCATCGCGATCCTCCTACGAGATGAAGAGCGGGTGGCTTAGGTAGTTCGTCGCATAGGCAAACACCGCCAGCGCAGCGCTGGCGATCATCGTCAGGGTCCACGTGACCGCGCTCCAGGCGAGGACCTTGCGTCCGTCCAGCGGACCCAAAGGAATCATGTTGAACGCCGCGAACCAAGCGTTGAAGAAGGCGAGGATCGTCAACGCATAGAAGACGAAGCCGGAATAGCCGATCACCCCCGCGGCGCCGAGCCCGTAGGCCGACGCGAAGAACGCGACGCCGAACCCGAGGTTCGTGAGCGGGCCGGCGAGACTCGTCTCCCCCCACGCCTTAAGATCCCGCATTCCTCCGACGACCGTCGCCCCGGGTGCCGCGAAGAGGAAGCCGAGGAACGCGGTGAACACCGACAGGACCAGCCCCATTGGAAACATGCGGAACTCCGCCCACGAATGCCGTCGCTGGGCGGCGACCTTGTGCGCGAGTTCGTGACAGAGGAACCCGGTCAGGGCGGCTGCGGCCGCGAGGATGACGATCGACCAGTTCACCCCGAGCCCGAACCCCGACTCTTGACCCAAGAGAGAATTGCCGCTGAGGATCAGCCACAGGTCCAGTGTGAGCACGGCATAGGCAATCCCGATGTGTTCGAGCTCGATCGGAGACGTCGAGACTCGTCCCGGAGCGGGGCGATCCGCCCCGGGAGTCGAATAGTGGAAGGGAGGGACGCTCCGACTCACCTCGCCCGTGCCTCCTCGGCGGTCCAACGCCGCACCGGCATCGGCCGTATCAGCGGGCGTTGCTCCAAAATCGCTCGGAGCAGCTCGACCCCGTCCGCGAGACGCGGCCCCGGTCGACTGAAGTACGCCTCGTCCGCGAGATAGATGCCGCGCGACGGAGAGAGCCGGCGGAGCTCAGAATCGAGCCCGGCGAGCAGGATCTCGTGGCGCGTGCGGTCGACGGAAAAGCTACAGGGAGATAGGACGACGAGGTCCGGGCGGAGGGACGCGAGCTCCGCCCAAGACGTTCGGGCTCCCGGGACCCCGGAGGTCGGACCTACCGATCGCCCTCCCGCACGCTCGGTCATGTCCGAAGCCCACAACCCGGCAAGGATCGGAGGGTCGAGCCACTCGACGACCGCGACCCGGGAGCGCTCCGAAGAAGGCCGGCTCCCGCTCGCCTGCTGCCGCAACTCGCGCGTCAGTCGAGACCCCGCGCGCGGGTCGCCGATCGCCTTCGCCACCGTCGCGATCGAAGCCCAAACGTCTTCGAGCTTCGTCGGCGTCAGGGTCACGATGTTGGGAGAGATGCCGGCCTCGGCGCAGGCCGCCTGAACCTCGGCGTCCGTCACCGAGCATACGCCGCATAGGTTCTGCGTGATCACCACGTCCGGTCGCAGGCTTCGGAGCGCTTCGATGTCGAGCACGTAAAGGCTCTCTCCCCTCTTTCGGCTCGCCCGCACGCGGTCGTCGATCTCGCGAGAGCTGCGGGCGCCGTCGTCCGTTCGGGGTCGCATGATGACCGC
>JAJYUO010000113.1 GCA_021792485.1 Thermoplasmata archaeon | reverse complement strand
GAGGCGCTCCAGTTGCCCAGCGAGGACGCGGTGCGCATCGCGCTGCGGACGCAGCAGATCCTCGCGCATGAGAGCGGAGTCACGAAGGCGATCGACCCGTTCGGAGGCAGCTACTACGTCGAGTGGCTGACCGACCGGATGGAGGAGGAGGCGTTCCGCTACTTCGACCGGATCGACGAACTGGGAGGGGTGGTCGCGGCGATCGACCGCGGGTTCTTCCAGCGCGAGATCCAAGAGTCGTCGTTCCGCTACCAGCGGTCGGTGGAGCGGGGCGAGACAAAGATCGTCGGTGTGAACGCCTACACCGTCGAGGAACCGGTCCGCGTCCCTCGACTCAAGATCTCGGAAGCCGCGCGACGCGCTCAGGCGCGCCGGCTCGCGGCGCTCCGGAGTCGGCGCGACCCGTCGCGCCACGCGGCGGCCCTCGACCGCCTTCGACGGGTCGCCGCTACCGAGCGGGAGAACACGATGCCGGCTGTGCTCGACGCGCTGAAGGCGCGCGCGACGCTCGGGGAAATCGTCCGGGCCTTCCAGGATGTCTACGGTCGCTACCGGGAGCGCTCGGCGTACTGAGAGCCGGCACGCGACGGGTCTAACCCGATCAGCGCCGAGCGCTGCCCGATCGGGCGAGGCGTATCGCCGCGCGTTGGGCGACTTGTTTCAACGGCGGCGTTTCGGTATGAAGCCGACGCTTGACGTGGCCCGTCGCCTGCTCGCGGAGCTCGGCGATCCGCAGCGCCGCTCGCCTTCGATCCACATCACGGGCAGCAAGGGAAAGGGATCCGTCGCCACGATGTCCGAAGCGATCCTCCGTGCCCACGGTCGGCGTACCGGCCTCTTCACGTCGCCCCATCTCGTCAGTTATCGGGAGCGCATGCGCGTGAACGGCGTCCCGATCCCGCCGGAGGAGGTCGTACGCGGCCTTCGGCGGATCGAGGAGGTCGCCGATCGGCTCGAGCGATCCGGCGAAATCGACCGGAGCCCCACGTTCTTCGAGATCACGACCGCGCTCGCCTTCGACTGGTTCCGCCGCGAGAACGTCGACGCCCTCGTCGTCGAGGTCGGGATCGGCGGTCGCTGGGACGCGACGAACCTGCTCGCCTCGCGCGTCGGGGTTGTCACGACGCTCGAGCTCGAGCACGTTAAGATCCTCGGTTCCACCATCGCCGCGATCGCGGGCGAGAAGTCCGGCATCTTCCACGCCGGGATGCACGGAATCCTCGGAGAGCTCCCGGACGAGGGACGCGCCGTGCTCGATGCCGTCGCGGGATCGCTCGGGGTGCCGCTCTGGCACCTGGGACAGGAGATCGTCGTCCGATCCCGCCGCTGGACCCGGGCGCACCAGGAGGTCCAGGTCGCCTGGCCGGGTCGAGACTCTCTCCCGGTGCGGCTGCGGCTGGAAGGGGACTTCCAGCCGAAGAACGCCGCGCTCGCCCTCGCGGCGACGTACCGGTTCCTCGAGAGGGATACGGAAGGGCCGGCGTGGAGCGCGACGCGGGTGCGCTCGGCGCTCGCCCGCCTGAAGATTCCCGGTCGGATGGAACCCGTGGAACGCGACCCGCCGACGTACTTCGACGTCGCGCACACGCCCGAGAGCGCGCGAGCGGTGGCCCGAAGCCTGGCCGAGGTGTTGCCGCTCCGGGATCCGGCGGAGAGTGTGATCGTCTTCGGCTGCCTTCGGGACAAGCCGGTCAGAGAGATCCTCGACGGGTTGAGCCCGGTCGCGCGGACGATCGTTCTCGTCCCCGTACGCTCCGAGCGAGGCGTCGCCCCCTCGGAGCTTCGGGCGATCGCGCTGGGACGGTTCCCGAAGGTGGTCGTCGCGCCGTCCGCGATCGAGGGATACCGGCGGGCCCGGGCCGCGACCGGCGGCCATGGGCTCCTCCTCGCCATCGGCAGCGACTACCTCATCGGAGAGCTGAAACGAGAGCTCGAAGGCGTGCCGAGCGACGAGCCCGACCTTTCCGACCCCGGCCGCATGGGATCACCGGGACCGGTGAAATGAAGACCGTACCCGCGTTCCCGTGGCCCCGAGTGCTGGACAAGCTCAGCGAGCTCTACGGCACCGGGGACTGGAGGGTTCCCTACCTACGGAACCATGCCGAAGACCCGTTCCAGGTGCTGATCGGCACGATTCTCTCGCAACGGACACGGGACGAGGCGACCGATGCCGCGAGCGCGCGGCTGTTCGCGCGATATCCGACCATGGAGCTCCTCGCTCGGGCGAAGCCATCCGACATCGAACCGCTGATCCGGTCGGTCGGCTTCTATCGCTCGAAGGCCCGAGTCCTGCCCCGGAACGCTCGCGCGCTCCTCGAGCGCTTTCGGGGGGCGGTGCCGCGGGCGTTCTCGGAGCTGACGAGCCTGCCCGGGGTGGGGCCCAAGACGGCGAACTGCGTCCTCGTCTTTGGCTACGGAATCCCGGCGATCCCGGTCGACACCCACGTGCACCGCATCGCAAACCGGCTCGGGATCGTCCGGACCCAAAGGCCCGAGGAGACGGAGGAGGCGCTCCGTCGATCGGTCCCCGTGCGGTACTGGATCCCGCTCAATCCCCTCCTCGTGCAGCATGGGCAGAACCTCTGCCGGCCGATCGGGCCCCGGTGCGACATCTGCCCGATCGTGTCGTGGTGCGCTACGGGTCGGGCTCGGACCGAAGGACCGGGCCGGCCGGGTCCGGCCAATCCCGATGAGGGAACTCGCCGCTCCCGTTCCGCGGGAGGTAGACGAGGAACGCCAACGGAACGATCACCGCGATCGCGAGGAGCGACCAGGCGAGGGGGTAGCCCACCGAGGCGACCCAGAGGCCGAATGCCCAGGCGACGATCGCTCCGCCGGCGAGCTGGACGGAGTTGAACAGGCCGATCCCGACCGGTATCTCGTCCCTCGGGAGTCCGGGCAGGTAGTTCGGCAGCACGTACATGATGGCGTACGTGGCGCCGTACGCGAACGAGAAGCCGATCCCGAGGAGGACCATGGGGATGAGTCCGACCCACGGAATCAGCGAAACCGTGACCGTCGCGACCGCGCCCGCGACCAGAAACTGCGTCCGACGGTTCGTTCTCCGTTCCGTGACATACCCTCCGATCGGCCCTCCCACGATGCTCGGGAGAATGAACGCCATCCCGACCGCCCCCGCGAGCGCGGCGCCCCATCCCAGCTCGATCGTCCCGTAGGGGACCAGGAATTGGCCCGTGGCGAACGTCGCGCCCTCCAGACCGATGAACGCGAGACCGATCGCCCACAGGGCGGGCAGTCGCAGCGCCACCGGCACCTTCGGCCGGGAGATCGACGCGGGGAGCGCCGCCCCGGCGCCCCGGGGAATGAGTGCGACGGCTCCGAGCGTGAGAACCAGGAGGCCGATGCCGCCGAGCGCGAGTGTCCAGTGCCAGCCGAGCGGCCCGACGGCGATCGCGCTGAGGAGAACGCCCGCGGCCGCGCCTCCGCTGAACGCCGAGCTGAACATCCCGATGGGAACTCCGCGCTTCCCCTCCGGATACAGGCTGCCCACGAGCCCGATGGCCGGGGAGAAGAACAGGGCGGCGCCCACGCCGGCGGCTCCCCTCAGCGCCACGAGCGTTCCGAAGCTCGGCGCGAAGCCCGAGGCGATGCTGGCCGCGCCGAGCAGCGCCGCGCCCGCGAGGGCGACCGCGCGCGAGCCGAACCGCTGCGAGAGCATCCCGGCCGGGACCTGCAGCACGCCGGCGGCGACCAGGAAGATGGCGAGCAACAGGCCCCACTCGGCCGGTCCGACCGAGAACTGGGCGCCGATCGCCGGTAGGGCGGGTCCGACGGTATACCAGTTGTAGGCGTACCCCGCCCGGACGGCGATCATGATCGTGGTCGCCCGACGGGTGGAGGCCGCGGAAAGACCGACCGCGGGGGCCGTGGCCGGCCCCTCCGCGAGGGAGACGACCTCGCCGCTCATGCGCGTGCGCGAGGCGCTCCGTTCCTCATGACTCCGGCGACACGCGTCGGCCCGGTTCCCTCCGAACGTCTTAAGGGTCCGTCGCCGTCCGCCGACCGCAATGATGGACCCGGGGGAGTACGACCTGGCCTTCTTCCATCGCGCGGGGATGCACCGTCGCACCTGCGTGAACTGCGGCCGCGCCTTCTGGACTCTTGGCGATCACACCGCGTGCCAGGAGGCTCCGTGCGCTCCGTACGGCTTCATCGGCCGCTCGCCGTTCCGTCGAGCGTACCGGCTGGACGAGATGCGAGAGGCGTTCCTCTCCTTCTTCGAGCGGCGCGGCCACACGCGGCTCCCGCGTTACCCAACGGTAGCCCGATGGCGCAACGACGTGTTCTTCACGCAAGCGAGCATCTACGACTTCCAGCCGTGGGTCACGAGCGGGGCGATCCCGCCGCCGTTTTCCCGTCGTAGTCAGCCACTATCCCC
>JAJYUO010000112.1 GCA_021792485.1 Thermoplasmata archaeon | reverse complement strand
ATTCCCTGACGATAAACCAGCGCCGGGACGGAGCCGACCCGGTACGGGAGCTCCTCCGGAGAGCCGAGATCATAGACGAGAAAATCCGCCGGACGCCCGATCGCGATCGTCCCGGCGCGCCCGGCGATGTCGAGGGCCGCGGCCGCGTTGACGGTCGCCGCGCTGATCGCTTCCGCGGGCGTGAGGCGGGCGCCGTAGACGGCGTGGGCGAGAACGAGCGACATCGACTCGACCCACGAGTTCGGCGAGCAATCGCTGCCGAGCGCGACCGGCACGCCGGCCCGGACGAGCTCGCGGCCGGGGCTTGAGCGGCTGCCGGCCGTGGTGAAGGGAGTCGCCGGCAACAGGACCCCGATCACCCCGGCCCGCGCGAGGGCGCGCAGGTCGCCGTGCCGAGCGGCGAGCAGGTGGTCTGCGCTGCGGGCACCCACGCTGGCCGCCAGGCGGGCCCCCCCCGAAGCGACGAACTCATCGGCATGGATCTTCGTGCCCAGGCCAAGTGCGGCCGCCGCGCGCAGGATCCGCTCCGACTGCCGGATCGTGAAGTATCCGGGCTCGCAGAAGACGTCGCAAAAGCGAGCGAGCCTCCGCCGCGCGACCTCGGGCAGCGTCCGTCGGACGATCTCGTCGACGTAGGCGTTCGGGCGATGGCGAAACCTCGGAGGGATCGCGTGGGCGCCGAGGTAGGTCGGAACGAGACGAGCGCCCGGGCGGCGTCCGAGACGCGCCACGAGCTCGAGGAGCCGGATCTCTCCGACATGATCGAGCGCGTAGCCGGATTTCACCTCGATCGTCGTCGCTCCGCCGGCCGCCATGCGGTCGATCCGCCCCGCGGTCGCTTCGCGAAGCTCGGCGCTCGTGGCCCGCCGGGTCGCGCGCACGGTGGCCAGGATGCCGCCGCCCCGACGGGCGACCTCGGCGTAGCTCGCCCCCTTCACCTTCCACGGAAGCTCGAACGACCGCTCGCCGGCGAAGACGGCGTGCGAATGGGCGTCGACGAGCCCCGGCAGAACGGTGCCGCCTCGCGCGTCGATCCGTCGCCCCCCGCGAGCGAGGACGACGGTTCGTGCCGCGCGGCGCGAGGACCCCACGTAGACGAACGTCCCGTCCCGTATCCCCAGAGCGGCATCGCGCACGATCCCGAGATCTCCCAGCGCGGCGCCGGTGCGCGGGACCGGTCCTCGCCGAAGGGTCGCGAGTCTTTCGATGTTCGTGACGAGGAGGTCCGCCCGGATCATGGTTGGCGGATGAGGTACGTCATCAGGTCCCGGGCCGCGATCGTGGCGGGAAAGACGGCGCGCGCCTCCGCCTCGAGCGGTTCTACGTCGGGATAGCGGGAGGAGAAATGGGTCAGGATGAGGGTGCCGACGTTCGCGTCCCGGGCGATCGTCGCCGCCTGGCGCGCCGAGGAGTGGCCCCATTCGTTGGACTGGTCCTCGAGGTCGGCGAGGGTCGTCGCTTCGTGGATCAGGACGGTCGCGTGGGCCGACAGGAGGCGCACCGCCTCGGTCGGCGCGGTGTCGCCGGTGTAGACCACCGACCGCCCCGGGCGCGGGGGCCCCTGAAGATCCGAGGGCGCGACCGTTCGGTTCCCGATCCGGACCGATTCGCCGGCCTCGAGCTTCGCGAAGTCCGAGCCCCGGATGCCCATCGCCCGGGCCTTCTCTCCATCGAACCGCCCGCGCTTCTCGTTCTCTTCCAGGCGGTAGGCCAGCGAAGGGACCGGATGCTTCGTCGGCCCCGTGCGGACGGAGTACCCGTCCAGCGCCACTTCCTCGCCGGCGGAGAGGGCATGGACATGCACCGGGAAGCGCAGGGTGAAGTAGCCCATACGGAGGGCCCGGCCCACCATCTCCTCCGCATCCGACGGGCCATAGACATCGAGGGGCTCGGTACGGTTATTGAGGCACATCGTCTGGATGAGGCCCGGCAGGCCCAGGAAGTGGTCGCCGTGGAAGTGGGTGATGAAGATGCGGCGCAGGCGCATGAACGACGCATTCGATTGGAAGAACTGGCGCTGCGTTCCTTCGCCGCAGTCGAACAATACGCTCTCCCGATCCAACTGGAGGGCGACCGCACTCGGCGAGCGTTCCTTCGTCGGCCACGAGCCCGCGGTCCCGAGGAACGTGAGCTCCATCGAGGGCTCCCCACCGCCGCCGGGGTAAAAACCAGTCGGCCGGCCGGTCGATCGGAGCCTTTGGCCGGGGAAAAGACGGAAGTATAGTGCCCGGCCTCGGCCTGTCGTGGTCGACTGGGACCGCGTGGAACAGCTCCACGAAAAGGGTCTGAGCTGGGAGGATATCGCCGCCGACCCGAAGGTCGGCTTCAAGCCGGACCAGAGCGTGACCCAAGCGGGCCCCGCCCTCCGACGGCTGTACTATCGGCGGAAGTCGCGCGAAGGGCGCCAGGGACCCGGCGAGGCCCCGGCGCCGCGCAAAGCCGCCGACTCCGAGAAGAGGTGGAGCCTCACGCGCATCGGCTACCTGCTCGTTCCCCTCGCCGCCATCTGGTTCCTCTTCGCCTATCTCATCCCCTCTCCGGTGGGCCTGCTCCTCTCCGCGATCCCCTACATCGCGATCATCCTCGGCGTCGCCGTCATCATCCTCGCGATCGGCCTCTTGCGCCAGAGCCACCGCAAGCGCTGGAGCGCGGTCTTCCGCAATACGGTCGTGATCGGGGTGGTGCTGGGGGTCGTGATCACGGGCCTGATCTCGCTCACGGCGGTGATTTCCGGATGCCCGTTCCTTCCGTCGTCCGCGCTCCTCTCGACCGTCCCGGGCGGGCAGGGCTGGACCCAGACCCCCTCCTCCGTGGCGGCGTGGACGTCGGGCGGCCTGCCGGTCTTTTACTACTACGGCGCGCAGTGGTGCCCGTACTGCTCGGCGAGCAGCTGGGCCCTGTACAAGGCGCTCACCGAGTTCCAGCTGAACTTCAATCCGAGTAGCGGCAGCACCGGCATTCCCGGTACGTACCTCTCGTACTCGGACCCGAGCCCCGAACCGTACCCCTACACGCCCAACGTCGTCTTCGCAAACCCGTCGGTGAACTCGCAGACGATCGCCTTCGTCGTCAACGAAGCCTACAACGTGACCGACGGGACGTTCCCGGGAACCACCAACTGCATCGAGTCGGCCTATGTGAGCGCCTACTCCGGCTCTTCGATCCCGTTCGTCGTCATCAACGGACAGTACATCCACGGCGGCTCATCCCTGATCGATCCCGCGAACTTCGTGAACTACGAAGGGAGCGGCGCTCCCGCCGTCCTCTCCTCGGTCCTGAGCGAGAGCGGGACCCCCTGGAGCTACGTCCAATCGCAGGCGTACTGGATCACGGCCTTTTTGGTGAAGGCGAGCGGGGAGACGGTCAGCAACCTCGCCCGCACCTACCACGGACCGGACCAGTGGACGACGTCGTTCCAGGCGGGCGTGAACGCCGCCTTATCGCAGCTCGGGTACACCGGATAGATCGGAGATGAGGACCCGGTCGATCCGCACGCTCATCTACGCGGCCGCCGGCATCGGCCTGCTCCTCGCGGCGTTCGCCGCGTTCGAGGTCATCGACGCTTCGCTGACCCGACTCTGCACGATCAACTCCTTCTTCTCGTGCGCCGCCGTCGCCAACAGCGGCCACACGACCACGCTCTACCTTCCGGACTGGTTGTGGGGCGTCCTCGGATTCGTCCTGATCTTGGTCGTCGCCGCCCTCGCCGAGCGGAATCCCCGGGATCGGCGCTACGCCTGGGGCCTGGTCGGGCTCACGACCGCTGGGATCGCGCTCGCCCTGTACTTCCTCTACGTGGAGCTGGGCGTCATCCATGCGGTCTGCACGGTCTGCGCCTCGGCCTACGCGATGGGATTCATCTGCTGGGGCGGCGCGATCGCCCTCGCTCGGGCCCCGGTCGAGACACCGGACGACGGCGACGAATACGAGGAGGAATCGTAGCCGGTCCCGGCGGTCGGCTCCCGTTATATAGGCGACCCAAATCGGCCCGCCGGGCTCAGCCCCGAGGTCGAACGAAGATGGTGTCGGATTACGCCGTGCTCGCCGCCGGTATCGCGATCGCCGGGGGCCTGATCGGGACGGGAATGGCCCAGTCCGGGATCGGCGCCGCCGGCATGGGGATCATCGCGGAGAAGCCCGAGAAGTTCGGTCAGGTGCTCTTCTTCTTCGTCATCCCCGAGACGCTGTGGATCATCGGATTCGTGCTCGGGATCATCCTGCTGCTGGGGATCCTGTAGTCCGGAACGGGCGGGGCGCGATGAGCCTAGACCGCCTCGTCGAGGAGATCCGTGCCCGGGGCGCCGCCCAGGTCCGTTCGATCGAAGAGAGCGCGGCGAGCGAGACGGCGAAGATCGCGGCCGATCGAGACCGGCGCGTCCTCGAGATCGAGCAGGAGTCCGAGCGGGCCGGGACGACCGAGGCGAACCGCGAGCGCGCGCAGCGGGTCGCCGCCGCGAAG
>JAJYUO010000111.1 GCA_021792485.1 Thermoplasmata archaeon | reverse complement strand
GCCGCGGCAATCGCCTGCTCGACCGACACCGACTCCTCCTCCGTCGCCGGCTCGGCCTGCTCGGGATCGCGCTCTTGGGCATGGACAAGGTAGATCCGCCCGCCCCCGGCGCGGGCGATCTCGAGGGCGAGGGCCATCGCGCGCCCGGCGGCCGAGGAGCCGTCGAACCCGACGACGATCGCGCGCGGGGAGGACGAGCCGCTCACGGACCGCCCCCGCGGGGAAGGTAGCGTTCCGTCGCGATGTCGGTCGCGGGCGATGGAGGCGGCACCGTCTGGCGCGACGTGCGAAGGATTGCCTCGAGGGCCTTCACGCGGCGCGCGAGCAGCGTGTTCTCGCGGAAGTACTCGGAGGCCCGGAAGTGCGACTCGGCCTCCGCTCCCGAGCTATCGGCGAGGGCCCGCGCGAGCTCGGCGATCCGTTCCTCGGCGCTCTTCGCTGGGCCCGCGCGGGTCACCGGGGGCGGCAGGAACCGGGCGATCGACGCGAGCCAACGGTAGAACTCCTCCGGTCCGACCTCGCGCAGGTCGATCCACGGCCGCAGCGCGGTCGCCACGCTAGGTGGGGGAGGTCCCCACGACGCCTCGCGCGCGGACGCTTCGGGCCAGTTCTCAGGCAACTTGTCCGTCCCCGTCGCTCCTGCCACTCGCTTCCCCTGGGTCATATCCTCCTTCCCCAGGGGTCATCGGCCCGACGGCGGTTCGCGATCCTCTCGGATCGCGGGCTGACCCCACAGCCCTTCCGTGTCACGACCCCTCCCGAGATAAACGCTGGGGCGGCGGCCCGACCCCCTTCAAGTAGAGCGTCGGCTCTTCCACGGTGCCGTGCGTACCGTGACCGCCGCCGTCGCCATTGTGGCGCTCGTCGTCGGCGTGGGGCTCGTCGGGCTGAGCGTGTACGCCGGCCTCGAGCCGATCTCGGCCACGGCGCCGGCCAAAAGCGCCCTGACAATCACACCGTCGACGATCGGCGCGCTCCGGGCAACGATCCGCTGGACCGGGGCCGGCACGAACGATACCGTCTACGTTACCGACGCCACGGTGTCGTGCCTCGCTCCCGCCGGCGTCGTCGCGAGCGGCGTCGGGAACAACGGCTCGGTCACGCTCGACATGAACTCCGGAACCACGTACTACCTGTTCGGGTGTTCCGGCGCCGGCGGTCTCGTCGAGCCCCACTTCACCTACACGCTCTTCGGACTGACGATTTACCTCCTTTTCGGGGTCCTCCTTCTTATCGCCGGGATCTTCATGCTGCTGATTGCCTTGCGGCCTGCGGGACCTGAAGAGGCCCCCCGACCGGCGCGCGAAGAACCGCCGGCCCCTCCATCGGCTCCCGCTGCCCTCGCGATGCCGGAGAACATGCGCGTGCCACCCGTCTTCGACGATGTGCCGGAGGAGGGCGCGTCGCCTCCTCGCTCACCGGAGCCGTAGCCTCCTCCGTGAGCGGAGGGGCGAGCGCGGTGCCGGGCTGCTTCGAGACCTGCACCCGATCGCGAACGCCCTCCTCGCACGTGCCGCGGAAGAAAGAGGGATGCCGATCCCCATGGCGGCGCGAACCGGCCCTCGTGGATCTATCCGGACGCTGGCACAAGCCCGGGAGATCTATGCCTACGACGAACGCCTCTTCGAACGGTACGTTCGACGACTCCGCCGCTTGCCCGCGCGTGCGGTCCACCGACACAAGGAGATCGGGCACCAAACGCTCTTCGGCACCCTCGCGCACATCCTGAACGTTCACGAAGTATGGGTTGGACACATCGTCCCGGGGCGAAGTTCCGATGCCGAATTCGGGGCCCTCTTCTCGGACCCGACGCGCCGACCAAAGGACTGGGCCGGCGTTCGCGCCTACGACCACAGGGTAGGGAGAAAGGTGCGCCGGTCCCTATCGACCGTTACGCCGCGCGCGCGCGAGCGGTCCGTGCGTTCTGGGTGCCCGGCCGCTACGTTGCGGCCGACGGGCTTCTCCAAGCGACGTTCGAGCAGGCTCATCACCTCGACGAGATCATCGGCGTGATGGAGCAGCATGATCTCGCCCCGCCGGAGATGACGGGGATTCGCGTCGACGCGACGGCCGGACCGGATCGGTCTGCGGCGAGGGCTTAGCACGGGGTCCAATATCCACGGAGCACGCGGGAGCGAGGGCTATGAGGTATGCGGGACTCGAGAGGTCGATGATGCGACATTCCGCGTTTCGAGCGACAATCCGCAGCCCGTTGATCGTAGGAACGGCACTCGCTCTCCTCGTCGCGAGCCTGTTCGTCGCGCCGGTCCTGGGAATCGGGGCGAGCCCCGCCTCCCAGGCGGCACCTCTCCCCTCGTTAGAAGGGGCGTCGACGGGGTCGTACGGAAACATCACGAACGTGACGTTCAACGGGACCGCATTTGGCGGCGTATACTACGGCAGTGCGAGCTATGGGTACGTGGTGAACCAGACCACTACCAACGTGAGTGCCAACCTCACCGAAGTCCACTACGAGGAGACCATCGGCATCTACTTCCACCTCGAGTTCTGCAGGGCGAACTGTTCGGCTCCGGTCGACACGGCGAACATCACCTATGTCGCCTCCGAGGTCCGCGATAGCTGGGCGAACCTAACCAACACCGCGAGCGTCACCGTGTACAACGGATCGGCTCACTATGATGGGGCGAACCAGACCGGCAAGGTGGAGGCGGCGATCGGACTGATCAACGCGACCACTCGCAGCCGCTCCCACGATTCCGAAGCCGCGTACGTCACCGCCGATCTCACGACCAACGCGAGCTACTGGGTACGGGCGAACGCGAGCTATGCCTCGAACTCGAGTGTCGCGTTCACCCCGGCGCTGGGGCTGTACCCGATCGAGAACCTCACGACCGGTGAGTTCTGGTCGAGCACCGCCGCCTACGACCTCGCCGGGACGTGGGCTGCCCAGTGGTCGATCAACGTCTCGCTCCCCCACATCTCGGGGTCCTCGACCGGTACGGTCGGGGGCACGCTCGGGCCCTTCTTTGGTAACGTCACCCTCACCGGGCACAACGGTCCGGCATGGGCGCACGTCGACGCGAACCGCGCCGGAGTCGTACAGTTCCGCCTCAGCACGAGGAACCTCGTGATGATCGGGCCGTACGTGATCGACGGGGAAGCCTCGGCGAACGCCTGGGGTCAGGGCTGGGGCGGAATGTGGTCGAGCGTGGCCTTCGCCGGCGCGCGCACCTCGCTCGGACCGACGTACCTCCTGATCTCTACGGGCGGCATCATCCGCAGCCCGATGTCGGGCGTTTCGTTCTCGGCCGGAGCGACAGACGCCTCGGGGGTCTCGGGCTTCTCCGATAGCGGGCTCGCCCCGCAGACCGAGAACGCCCACCCTATGAGCGCGAGCTCCGCGGCGTCGACGGCGGCCTGCCTCGAGACGGGCTCGTGTTCCACGGGCGGCACCTCCAGCGCACCGCTGTCGCTGCTCGGGAACGCGACGCTCGCTTGGGTCGTGATCGGCGTAGTTGCAACGGCCATCGCGCTCGGAGCGGTCGTGTTTGTGCTGCGCCGTCGCCCCTAATGAGGGACGATAGGCGGGAAACGACGCAACGTCATCGACGGCCTTCGGCGGGGAGGGGCTCGCGGCACGGCGGGTACCCCAACCCGGGTCTCTCCCGCACGGCGCGGACGCTCGTTAGAAGCGCGGGGAAGCACCGTGATCGCGGGAGAGTTCCTCGCGGCAAAGGGCCCCGAGGAAACTACCGCGGGCCCCCATGCGTGCCCAGCCGGTGTTTCGCCTGCTCGGCAATGGCAGGCAGAAGGCGCACTTCTCCTCGCCGGGCGAGCTCGCTCAGGTAGCTCAGGTGGCGCTCGACTCGACGCTCGGTCTCCGCGGCGTGAAAGGAACAGCCCACGGCCCAACCACCGCCGAAGAGCTCGACTTCTTGAACCCCGTCCTCCGGGCACCCCGGCCAGAGCTGGCACGGAAGGTGTTCGCCGTTGCGGAGTGGCATCGACTGCTTGAAGGCGACCGGCGACAAAAGCCGTACGGGCAAGACGCCGAATCCGTGAACGACTTCCGGGCCCGCTGTCCTCAAACTGCCCTTGATCCGGATGAACGTCGTCCGACGTTCAGCACGACGTTCCCCGGACGAGCGGAAAATCTCCCTCCGTATCGCCGAGGTCCCGTGGGTCTACTACCAATGCGGCCCGCGAACATTCGGAGCTCGAGGCGACGCCCGCTGCGGCCACCGCACCCCCACTCGGCTACGGATTCCGGAAAGGACGAATCATCGAGAGGGCGGCCAAGCCCCGAGATGATACTGGAGAGAAAGGCGACCCTTAGGACCCGGTGACGTTACAGAACCGGTCCAAACAAATGTTTAAGTATGCAACCTCCGACTGCTTGCTAGAGCGTATGACGCTCGTCTGACAAACGGAGCCAACGATGAAATCCATCATTCAGGAAGCGATCGCGAAGCACCAGGACGACCAGGCCCTCGTCGAGGAGAAGAAGGCCGATGCTCCC
>JAJYUO010000110.1 GCA_021792485.1 Thermoplasmata archaeon | reverse complement strand
GGGCGTTCCCTTCCCCCACCTCCTCGTGATCGAAACTCCGCCCGGCTCTAGGACGGAGGAGGCCAAGCTCCTCCGCCTCGTCCGGGCGCACGAACGATGGCGAGGCCGCGCCGTGTTCAACCTCCTTCCGAGCGAGAACGCCGTGAGCCCGACGGCGCGCAAGTACCTGGGAAGCGATCTCGCCGGACGCTACACGCTGCCGATCGACTCCGATTGGCGCGGCGAGAGGATCGACAATTCCTACACCGGAACACGGTACACCGATGCGATCGAGGAGCTCGGGAACGCGGC
This sequence comes from Thermoplasmata archaeon, assembly GCA_021792485.1. Taxonomy (GTDB): domain Archaea; phylum Thermoplasmatota; class Thermoplasmata; order Lutacidiplasmatales; family UBA184; genus Lutacidiplasma. Next base: position 4,199 of record JAJYUO010000110.1, on the reverse strand, counting down.
GGCCGCGCGCCTCTTTCACGGCCGATACGCGACCGTCCGCCCCCTCTCGGGCCACATCGCGGCGTTGAGCGCGCTCGCACCTCTTCTCCCGGCGAAGAGCACGATCCTCGCGATCGAGCCGAAGGACGGCGGATACGACGGATACGCCCCGGGGTTCATTCCCGGGTTACTCGGCTACACTGTGCGACCGCTTCCGGCCGACGGCGTCGGCCACTCGGTCGACGGCGAGGCCGCCGCAGCAGCCATCCGATCCGAACGGCCCCAGGCGGTCGTCCTCGGCCAGAGTTTCTTTCTGTTTCCGTATCCGCTCCCCGAGATCGTAGACGCCGCTCGGTCCGTAGAGGCGCTGGTCCTCTACGACGCATCGCACGTCCTCGGGTTGATCGCCGGGGGGGAGTTCCAGGATCCGTTGCGGGCGGGGGTGGATGTCCTCTTCGGCAGCACGCACAAGTCGTTCCCCGGCCCCCAGGGAGGGCTCCTCGTCACCGATCGGGAGGATCTCTTCCGCCAGATCGATCCGGCTCTGGTCTGGAGGATCTTCGACAACGCCCACTGGAACCGTATCGCGGGGGTTACCCAGACGCTCCTCGAGCTCGAGCGGTTCGGATCCGACTACGCGCGGACGACCGTCGCGAACGCCCAGGCACTCGGCGCAGCTCTGGCGGAGAAGGGATGGCCGATCGTCGCCGCGAGCCGCGGATACACCCGATCCCACCAGATTCACATCGACCCGTCGGAGCTGCACGCGAAACGCGGCTACGGGACCGGGGCCCTCGCGCGCCGCCTCGAGCGCCAGGGCCTCCTCATCGACCTGGTCGGCCGGATCGGGACCGCGGAGGCCGCGCGACTTGGAGTGACGCCCCCCGATATGCCGCGCCTCGCCGACCTGCTCGAGCGGGGGAGCCGGGGCCGGCCCTCGGTGACCCGGGAGGTCCGCGCGTGGCGAAGAACCTTCGCCGGGCTCCGGTTCGTCTAGCCCGGGAGCGTCCGCGCCGCATCGCGCTCACGGGAACGCCAGGGACCGGCAAAAGCTCCGTGACGGCCCGCTGGGAAGGGGCGGTATGCTACGCCGAGGTCGGAACGATCGCGCGAGCGCACCGCGCCGCACGGAAGGTCGGCCGCGGTTGGGAGATCGACCTCGTCAAGCTTTCGCGCGCGATGCGGCGGGACCGGCCGGTGGGCATCGAGGTGATCGTCGGCCACCTGGCCCACCTGCTTCCCGTTCACGAGGCGATCGTGCTGCGGTGCCGACCAAGCGAGCTGCACCGCCGGCTCGACCGCGCGCGACGAGGCTCTCGCAGCGATCGCAACGAGAACGCGCTCGCGGAGGCGCTGGGCGTCGTCGCCGAGGAAGTTCGAACGGCGCGGATCCCTTGGGCGGAGATCGACACTACGGGTCGATCGCCGTCGTCGGTCGCGCGGTCCGTGCTCGCCCGGCTCCGACGCCCTCTCTCTCGTCCCCGCCGTCCGATCGACTGGCTCGCGGATCCGGACGAGGCCGAGCATCTTTTGGACTGGTCGCGGTAACCCGCGGCATGGTCCTCGAAGGGTACCGCCGACGCCTGGCGCCGTATCTCGAGCGGATCAGTCGACCGTATCTCGCCTACTCGCCCAACGCCTTGAGCTGGATCGCGTTCGGCCTTTTGGTCGCCGGCGCCGCGCTCGCCGCGCTCGTACGCTGGACGACGCCCCTCCTGTTCCTGCCGGTCGCCGCGCTCATCCTGGTCGGCGGGGCCTTCGACGTGATCGACGGCGAGGTCGCGCGGCGCACGAACCGGGCGAGCGTGCGCGGCAACTTTCTGGATCACGTGCTGGATCGCTACGCGGACACGATCCTCGTCATCGGAATCGCGGTTTCGGGGTTCTCGAACCCGATCCTCGCGCTGCTCGCGCTCGCGAGCCTTCTCTTGACGAGCTACATGGGCACGCAGGCCGAGGCGGTCGGCCAGGGTCGGCTCTACGGGGGCCTGCTCACGCGCGCCGATCGGCTCGTCCTGCTCTGCATCGCCGCCCTGCTCGAGTTCCTCTGGACGGTACCATGGCCCTGGGCCCCCGAAACTCCCTGGGCCCGCTTCTCGCTCTACGGGTTCTCATTCACCGTGATCGACGTTGTGTTCGTCTACTTTATCGTCGGCGGACAGTGGACCGCGTTCTCTCGGGCGCGTCGGACCTACGCGCGCCTCCCTCCCCCGTCGGGGTGATCGACTCCGAGCGTTCGCGGCGATCGGGCTCCTCCACAACCGAACCGCCCCGGATCCGGTAGTACTGCAACGGGTGCCGGAGCGCCGGGTCAAAGCAGATCGGGTCGCGAGCGCGGTCGACCGGACCGGGGGCCGCGGGATCGCCGTCCCGGAAGCATAGCCCGTGGGAGCGGAGCGTCGCGCACTCCGGAGGCTGGTAGCCCCGTCCCCCCTCGTGGTGCGTGATGTGGTCGACCTGATAGCGGGTGATCGATTCGTCGAAATCCGGCGCCCCACGATAGGCGTCGACGATCGTCTCTGCGTCGGCCCCGACCCGGTGGAGAAAGGCGGCGAGCGCGAACCGGCCCGAGTGCGAGAGGTTCTCGCCGGCTTCAAGGGTCCGGCGCATCTTCCGGATGCACGGAGGGAAGAGCTCCGGATGCAGCGCAGTCGGTCCCGCGGTCGCTCGCCCCCGGGGAGCCGGCACGCGGCGCGCGAGTTCCTCGATCGTCGCCCCCTCTCGCGAGCGCACGAGCGCCTCGACGTCGGGCGCCATCGGGCGCGGCCGGGCGAGCTCGATGCGCACGGCCTCCTCGATCAGGCGCGCGGCGCGCGCCCGCGAGAGGGCGATCCGCCCGTGGGCGAGGGGCTGAGCGGCGAGCCGAAAGTCCGCTTCTCGGACCGGCACGGCGAGCTTCACATAGTCGACCAGGTCGATCGTGAGGCGGTCTCCCACCTCGACCTCCATCGGACGGCCGAGTCGGCGCGCCACCTCCGCGAGCTCCTCGGGGCTTGCCTTAGAGAGGCGGTCGTAGGCACGCTTCGCCTCGGCGACCGCCCATCGACGCAGTGCCGCCGGCGCGGGCGTGGAGGCGAGCAAGAGGCGGGCGAAGAGGAACGACAGGTACCGCTCCGAAGGGCGTGCGTTCGCGAGTTCCTCGAGCGCGGCTGTTCCTCGGGGATCGTCGGCGCCCGCGAGGGCTCGCGCCCGCCCGATCGACCGGACCGGATCGTACCGGGGTTCCGTAACGAGGTCCCGGACCGAGACCGAGAGATCCTCGATGAGACGGTCGGCGCCGGGGAGGAAGGGATACTCCCCCCCGAGCGCAATCTCGTCTATAGGCGCGGACCCACGAAGAGCCATAGGATCAGCACGACGATGACCATCGAGGAGACAACGGCGACCGAAGCGCCGAATTGGTCAAGGCGGGAACTGCTCCATGCGCGCTTGAACCGCGCGGCCACGGACGCGGCGTAATCCCGGACCAGGAGCCCGCCGTCGAGCGGGATCAGGGGAAGAGCGTTCGACGCCCCGAGCAGGAAGTTCATCCACGCGAACCAGTAGAGGAGGTTGAGGCCGATCCAGGTCGCGCCCGCGTTCGTTCCGGCGAGAGGCCCCGTGAGGTGGAAGAACGCCTGCGGACCGCCGGAGATCGGCTGAAGGCCGGCGATCGGAAGGACCAGCCAGTCGATGCTTCCGGTAAGCGGGCTCGAGGAGCTCGTGAGCGGGTTGACGAACGTCGCGGCCAACTGCGCCGGGGTGAGGAACGACAGCGAGACCCCGAGGAACCCTTTGCCGGCGTCGGCGGGATCGTGCGTGTAGGTCGACTCGGCGACGAGCGTGATGTTCTGCGTCACCAAACGTCCCGCGCTCGGCGAATAGTATTCGATCGGGATCGTCGTGTTCGGAGCGGTGGCTTCGAGGGCGGATTGGAGCTCGGCGTTCGTAATCGTGCGCGTGTGATTCACCATCACGATGATGTCCCCGGCTCCCATTCCCGCGCTCTGGGCCGGCGTTCCGCTCAGCACGCCCACGACTCCGGCTCCGTTTGCGTTCGGCGCGACCGATGACGCGACCAGGCCGCTCATGATCAGGAAGCAGATCACCCCTATGACGAAGTTGGCGAAAATCCCGGCCGCGGCGACCCGGTCCCGCCGGCGTCGGCTCGCGCCCTCCATGTCGGCATCGTCCTGTTCGACGAACGCCCCGATGGGGATCACGCACCAGAGGATGCCGAG